>JAFOLE010000244.1 GCA_017419465.1 Solobacterium sp.
ACCCATGGAAGAGCTGGATCTTCACTGTGATTACGTATACCTGATCGATCCGGATACCGGGCAGACACTGATTGACCGGCGTTCGGAAGAACAGATGTATCCTGCCAGTCTTACCAAGGTGATGACATCCATTATTGCGATCGAAGAGATCCCGGATCCGGAGAACGTGACGATTGAGTTCACACAGGAAATGCTCAACGGTCTCATTGCCGCAAACGCAAACCGCGCGGGCTTTCTGCCCGGCGATGAGCCGACGGCGCTCGATCATATCTACGGCGATCTGCTTCCCTCCGGCGCTGACTGTTCGCGTGCCCTTGCATTTTATATCGCGGGCGATGAAGAAGCCTTTGTCGAGCTCATGAACGAAAAAGCGGCAGAGCTTGGCATGCATGATACGCACTTTGTGAACACGTCCGGTCTTCATGATGATGATCACTACACCACCTGCCGGGACATGATGACGCTGTACCTCTACTGCATGAAGAATGAGACCTTCATGGACATTCTCAAAACGCAGGTCCATACCTCCGTGCCGGTCCTTCACTTCCCGGACGGTCTCGGCATGACAAACTTCGTGCTCATGTATATCAACCAGGCAGATCCGCAGTATCAGAATTATGAGATTCCCGGATTTATCGCCGGCAAGAGCGGTTATACCATAGAGGGACAGTACACCCTTGTCTCCAACGCGGAGATCAACGGAATGAACCTTGTCATGGTAAACGGACACGGATATGTCGAACCCCACTACCCTGCCAGCATCGAAGACTCAGCAACCGTATACAACTGGTATCGGGAACACTTCGCGCGGCAGACACCGGTGGAAGAAGGTCAGGTCTTCGGCACGGTCCGCGTGATCAATGCCTTCGGCGGTGTCAGCGAAGCCGTTGCGGCAGAAAGCTTCACCAGCGATCTTCCGAGCGATGAAAACCTGCATCTGTATGTCGATCTTCCCGAAACGGTAAACGCTCCGCTTCAGGCAGGCGACAAGGTCGGAACCGTCAGTATTTATTCCTATGATCAGCTGGTAAAAACCATCGACCTGGTCGTTAACGAAAACCGTTCCGCAAATCTGTTCAGGAAAATCCAGAGCGGACTGTACAACTACACCAACGGCCGGCTCTGGCTCGGCGTGATTCTGATCGTTCTGATTCTTGCCTCACTGATCTGCATGGTGATTCTGCTTCTGATGATCCGTGCACAGAACCGGCGCCGGCGCTACCGCAGACGAAGAAAATAATACTTCATTCATCCGCAGGTCCGAATCACCTGCGGATTTTTAGTGCATTTCGCTTCCCGTTCCATGCCGCTTCAGTGTATATCGGTATTACATCCGCATTATTACAAAACAATAAACAATCAGAGGTGAAGCATGCATATTCAGGAACTCGTACGGCAGATCAAAGCCGGCACATTAAGCAGCACTCAGCTGTGTGAAGAAAGCATCCGGAGAATTACCGAACATGATCAGAATGGCAGGAAGCTGAATGCGGTCAGTCTTATTTCCCCGTTCTGGCGTGAAGAAGCACGCGCCCTGGATGAAGCAGAGGAAAGAGCCGTGTCGGATAAACCGCTCTACGGCATTCCTGTGCTTGTAAAGGACAATATCGAGGTAAAGGGGCTGCCGAATCCTGCAGGGTCGTATGTACTGCGGGATCTGATTGCGGAAGAAGACAGCGCTGTCATCAAACGGCTGCGAAATGCAGGTGCGGTGATTCTTGGAAAATGCTGTCTGTCGGAGTTTGCCTACTGGATGTCGGAAGACGGAATGCCGTCGGGCTACTCCAGCCTGAACGGTCAGGTCGTGCATCCGTACAACCCTTCTTTCGATCCGTCCGGTTCCTCCAGCGGATCTGCCGTTGCGGCGGCTGCGCGCTACTGTCCGATTACGGTCGGTACGGAAACCGACGGTTCTCTGATGTCCCCTGCCATTTCCAACGGCATTGTTTCCATCAAGCCTACCCTCGGCCTTGTCCCGCAGGACGGGATTCTTCCCCTCAGTCATGTTCAGGATACCGCCGGTCCGATGGCAAACTCGGTTGAAGACTGTGCCCTCCTGCTTGAAGCGATGAGCGCTGACGATACAGATGTCGCAGAATTCCGGTCCGCATTATCCTCTGATCTTCGCGGAAAGCGCATCGGCGTGTTTACGGTAAAAGATTACGTGCATGACATGGAGTATCTTGGCCGGCTGAAACAGATCATTTCCGATCATGGCGGTGAAGTCGTGGAGTTCGAACTGGAAAAAGCGGAGATCGATGAATATGAATGTCTCGTAACGGAGTTCAAATATGATATCAACCGCTACCTGTCACAGCGGAACTGTAAGGCACGTTCCCTGCACGATATCATCCGCATGAACGAAGAAGATGCACAGCGGTGTCTGAAGCACGGACAGAGCCTGCTCATAAAAAGCGAAAACAGTTCCGGATCCATGGATGACCCGGAATACAGAAAACTGCGCACTGCCGTCAATGCGGAAGCCTCTTCCATTCTGAACAGCGCGATTGAAGGACAGAATCTTTCCTGCATGGTGACCGTCTGTTCTTCCGCACCGACAAACCTTGCGGCAATCACCGGCGCATGCAGTATGGTCATTCCCGCACGGGAAGTAAATGAAACAGCCTATGATCCGCTCTCGTTCTATATGCTGAGCACGCACAGACGCGAAGAAGAGCTGATCCGGCTTGCCTTCACCTTGGAACAGGCGCTCGGTATTACCTGCAGGCCATCCTGGCTTCCTGCCGATGAAGCATAAAAAACAGCCCGAAGTCTCCAATAGATCGGAAGATGACTTCGGGTTGTTTTCAGTTATTGTTTGTCCGGCTCAAAACAGAAATCACAAGGGATGAAGCTTTGTGAACCAGCGTACCGATAGCTATGGTCATCGCAAGAATGATCAGACTGTACACCCAGCCGCGGTATTCAAACGGCAGCCGGGCAAGCCAGGTTTCCCGGAAGAAGCGAAGCAGCACTTCAAACATCAGGTAGATTTCCAGTGAGATGGACCCGATTGACGCAAGCTCCCGGTTCAGCAGCGTATGCCCGTGTTCCTTCAGCCAGTGGAATACCCGCGCAAGGTAGACCAGCAGCGGCACCTCAAACAGAAGAACGGAATACCAGCGCAGTGCCCAGTCGAGTGTTTCATAAGCAGAGACCATCCCCCGCTGACAGATCACCATCAATATCGTCCCAAACGCAAACGCTGCCGCAAGAATCCATTCCGTCCGGTTTGTGACAGCTCGTTTTTCATAAACAAGTTTTCCGATGATAAAGCCCAGCAGAAATGACGGAATACGTACAAAGAACAGGTTCTGCGGCGTCCGGCGCATCAGAACACCCGCAAGCAGTGCCAGCGCAAAGAAACCTGCCATTCCGATCGTACACTGCTTTGACTCCATCACTTTCAGCACCAGCGGGCTCACAAGATACAGCACGGTGATTCCGGCAATAAACCAGGCGGACAGGTCATCCATCAGCCAGAAGGACAGCGTCGTCGCCGCAAGCACCACATACCGCTTTCCGGTCTGTTCGAGAAAGAAGCGGATCACAAGCACGATCAGATACGCCGGAAAGATTCGCAAGAGACGTCTCCGGTAAAATGAGCCGATGTTGTGATTACCTTTCTGCCAGGAAAAATATAACCCCATTGCGGAAAGCAGAAGAAAACAGTCCACTCCGCAGTAGCCGGTCATTTTCACATATGCGGCAGGGAAAAACGAAAACCAGATCGTGCTGTGAAGCAGTACGATCCACAGGGTCGCAATTCCCATCAGTTCATTCCGGTATCGGCTCAGAATATCCCAGTTGCGCATGGCAGTCCTTTCCGCTTACAGATTCTCTCCGTTGGACGCAATGCACTTCTGATACCAGAACCAGGAATCCTTGCGTGTTCTTGCGAAAGAACCATTGCCGTAGTTATCCGCATCGACATAGATCTGGCCATAGCGCTTTGCCATCTCTCCCTCACCGTTGGAAACCATATCCACACAGCCCCAGTAGAGATATCCCATCAGAGGGATGCCGTCATAGTCTACCGCATCCCGCATGGAACGGATATTTGCGCGCATGTAATCAATCCGGTAGTCATCATGGACCGTACCGTCCTCAAAGACATCATTCCAGCCGATGCCGTTTTCCACGCAGAAGAGATCACAGTGGTACCGGTCATACAGCGTGTTCAGAGTGATGCGGAGGCACTGCGGATCGGTCGCCCATCCCCATGCATTGGTCGCAAGATACGGATTGCGCACGGTATGTGCCTGCGCTCCGCCGTTGCCCTCTCCTTTTGCCTCATTTTCATCATGAACCGTCATGACATGCGATCCGTAACAGCTGAAGCTCAGGAAGTCACACGGATACGCCGCAATGGTCTCAAGGTCGCCTTCCTTTGCGGGAAGAACGATTCCTTCCCGTTCATACTCCGCGAGTTTGTAATTCGGATACCGTCCGAGCATCTGCACATCGGAATAGAACAGCGTCCGGTTCATCGCCTGCTGGGCAAGCAGCTGATCGGCAGGATCTGCCGTATAGGCATATACCGGTCCGTATGCCAGCATCATGCCGATCTTCAGATCTGGATAATGTTCATGCGCTTCCTTCACGACAAGCGAAGACGCAAGGAACTGATGGAATGCCGCATTGGCGATATTCTGCGGATCGGCATGGATCAGGCCGGCCGTGACATACGGCGCTGCGTCAATGCAGTTGATCTCGTTGAAGGTCAGCCAGTATTTCACCTTCGTACCGAACCGTTCAAAACAGGTCTTCACATAGTGAACATACGCTTCCATGGTATGACGGCTGTCAAAGCCGTTGTACTTCGCCGCAAGCGCAAGCGGTGTCTCATAGTGCAGCAGCGTGACGACCGGTTCGATATTGTATTTTTCGCATTCGTCAAAAACCGCATTGTAAAAGCGGACCCCTTCCTCATTTACGGTCTCATCATCCCCGTTGGGAAACAGACGGGACCACTTGATCGAAAAGCGAAGACAGTTAAACCCCTCCTCTGCGCAGAGGCGGATATCTTCCCTGTAATGATGATAAAAATCAGACGCTTTATGAGACGGGTAATAATACTTCGGATCATCCAGAAGTGCCGGTACTGCCCCTTCCGGAAGATGCCGCTCGTCGCTTCCGAAACAGAGCGGTGTGGATCCCGTCTCGCCATTGGGTTTTATCCAGGTAACCTGCCGCCGCACGGTATGGGAACCGTTGGTCATTACATCCGCCGTGGAAAGACCTGCGCCGCCTTCGGATACGCCCCCTTCATACTGATTTGCGGCCGTTGCGCCGCCCCAGAGAAACTGTTTCGAAAAGCCCATAATGATTTACTCCATTCCTTGTAATGTCCTATTCATCGTATCACAGGTTCAGAAGGCAGAAAAAAGAAGCCGCCCGATAAACGGACGGCAGTAATGAATCATTATTCGCCGAAGAGCACACGCAGGTAATCACGCATGTATTCCGGAAGCGTCGACGGAGACTGTGCGGAAATAATATTTCCATCCACCACGGACTTCTGATCCACCCAGGTCGCACCGGCATTGGTCATATCATCCCGGATACCAACCGTACTTGTGACTGTCTTTCCCTTCAGAATTCCGGCGGAGATCAGCACCCATCCGGCGTGACAGATTTCTCCGATCGGCTTGTTTTCCGTATTCATATCACGGACCAGTTCCAGCACTTTCGGATAACGGCGCAGTTTATCCGGCGCCCATCCGCCCGGAACCAGAATGCCGTCATAATCTGCCGCAGATACTTCGTCAAACGTCATCGTCACCTCACAGGGAACCCCGTATTTTCCATGGTACATTCCCTTCTTCGGGCCGACGATATCCACCGTGCATCCGGCTTCCCGCAGCCGGTAGACCGGATACCAGTGCTCCAGATCCTCAAATGCCTCATCCACAAGCGCAATGATACGTTTCATAAAATGAATCCTCCTGATTCCATCATACACAGAGAAACGCAGCGGACAATACAATTGCCCTGAAGGATCTCCTGCTTCACCGCGGCACGATGCGGACCCTGATATAAACATCCGGATGCCATGCACTGCCCGGCGCAGAAGCATCCCGCGTCTTGCCAGAGTAAGGGGCGATTCCATGGTTCTGTCATCGTTTTTGGAGTTGAGCCCTGTTAACCGTTTTTCCAAATTATACATGCGCCGCGACATTGTTATCGGGTATGATTTTCTTAGGATCAAGGAGTGTTATTAATCATGAGCAATAATTCTGAAGTACTTGACGCTGTAAACCGCGCCATCGATGCCCTCACCGATCTCCGGACGCTTCTGGAACAGGAAGCAGCTGCCCCTGCAGAGCCGAAACAAAAAGCTGCGAAGCCGGCAGCTGTGGAACTTGAGCTTCCGGAACCTGAAACAAAACAGCCGGAACCGGCAATTGAGCTTGTTGCGCCGGAACCGATCATCATTGAACCGCCGGAAAATGTTTTCCCGGAGCTGGTTCATCCGGAAGCCGCGGAAAAAGAGCCGCAGGCACCGATTGAACTGACGCATCCCGATTCGGTCACTGCCGCCATGAAAACACCGATTTCACTGGAACTGCCGGAATCTGTCCCTGCGCAGGAAGCCGCAGCACCGACACCGGATCAGCCGCTTGTCTGTCCGCGCTGCGGAAAGACCGTTGATCACGGCTTCAAATTCTGCATGTACTGCGGAGAAAAACTTGGAAGTGCACCCGCACAGCTTACATGCAGAAACTGCGGAAAGCCGATTCAGCCCGGCAACAAATTCTGTGTTACCTGCGGCACCCCGGTAAACGGATAATCACCTTCTGAAAACCGCCTGTCTTTCACAAACAGACGGTTTTTTCAGTTATTCCAGGGATTTTCCGGGGAAGGATCCGTCGGATCCCAGCCGCGGATTTCACTTTCCGGATCAATATAGATGGGCTCGGGTTTTCCAAGCGGTCCCGGATTCGAAGGGTCATCATAGATTTCAACTTCGGTTCCGATCGGGCAGTTCTGGAAGATCCATAACGCATCCGCCACACACAGCCGGATACATCCCATTGATGCCTTTGTGCCGAGCTTGTTGTATTCCAGATATTCGAGATCTCCTTTGTTCATGGAGTAATACGGCACGGAGTGGAACAGAATATCGCCGACGATATCCGTCACATACTGCCCGTATACCCCGCCGAACAGCGCACGCCATTCTCCCCGGTTAAACGTATAGAAAACACCGACCGGCGTTGCGCCTCCGGTGGAACACACCATGGCCTTCAGCGGAACACTGTAGGTTCCATCCTTATCCAGCGCATATACCGTTACCGTATTCAGTTCCCGGTTGATCCGGATCCGGTATGGATTCGTGGTTTCATCTGCGGCATTCACTACAAGACGGAAATCCTTTTCCGTCCGATGCCCGTCAAGATCGAGTGCCGTTACCGTCACCGTATATTCCCCGGCGCTGGAATAATCCGCATCCGTTGTGATGCAGTAACTGCCCGGGGCTTCGGTATCGCTCCGTGCAAGGTCACCGTCTTTTCCGTCCGTCACAAGCACAATATTTGAATCAAGGTCTGCGTCCTCTGTGCCGAGCCGCACTTCCATGACATCCTGGTTCAGTGTGATTTCCGGCACGGTATTATCTATGACTTCCACATTCACCGGAAACTCCCGTGTTACGGTTTCTCCGAATGATGTTTCTTTGGAGAGCTTCAGCACGATCGGATAGGTGCCGATCGTATTCGTATCCACGGTTCCTTCCGCAGACAGTGTTCCATCCGTGTACTGCACGGCATTCTCAATGTCAAATGCACTGCCGCAGTCCACGCGCAGCTCTGCCTCATCCGCAGCCAGTGCCAGTGAATCGTATATCTGCTGGATTTCTGCCCGTCGGACGCTGCTTTGATAAATCTTCCATCCCGCAAACACGCAGAGCGCAAGAACCACTGCCGCAAGAATTCCCAGCAGCGTCTTTGCCTTCTTTTTCAGTTTCCGTTTCTTTGCCATAGTCCGTATACCCTTTCTTCCTGCAGGTCAGTCGATATCACGCAGCCTGCGGTGAATCGTATTAAGCACTTTCTTTTTATTGCGCACCCATTCCGGCGCAATGAGCAGATTTCCCGGTCCGTCGCCGGTAAGGCGATGAATCACAATGTCATCCGGAAGGATCCGTATCATCTCACATACAATCTCCGCATATTCTTCCATGGTCAGCAGCGGAAACGGATGCTCTTTATATTCTTCTGCCATGGCAGTGCCTTCGAGAATATTGAGCATCTGAAGTTTGATGCCGTCAATCCCAGGCTTCAGTGCAGATAGATAACGTGCGGTTTCCAGCATATCTTTACGGTCCTCCCCGGGCAATGAAAGAATCACGTGCACGATTACCTGCAGTCCCGCCTGTTTCAGTTTCCGGACCGCTTCTTCAAAAACCGGAAGCGAATAGCCGCGGTTGATCCGCAGTGCGGTTTTCTCATGGATGGTCTGAAGTCCCAGCTCCACCCATACCGGTTTGATCTGATTCAGCTCCTGCAGCATCTCCATAATCTCATCCCCAAGGCAGTCGGGACGCGTGCCGAGCGAAAGAACCGCGATATCATCCCGCAGGATCGCCTCCCGGTAAATACGGCGCAGATGGTCCGGGTCTCCATACGTATTGGTGAATGACTGAAAATAAGCAATAAAGCGGTGAGCATCGGTCTTTGCGGCAATCCGCCGTTTCGCATCCGCAATCTGTTCATTCAACGGTCCCGGGGCCGCCGCAAATTCTCCGGATCCCCCTTCGGAACAGAATGTGCACCCGCCGGTTCCGACCGATCCATCCCGGTTGGGACAGGTACAGCCCGAACAAAGAGACAGCTTATAGATTTTTTCTCCGTATTCTGATTTCAGGTATTCCGACAGCGTTCTCATAGTGTGCTCTCTTTGTCTAATCATTATATGTTGTCTCCCTGGCAGATGGGACAGTGAACAAAAACAGGAATGGACACAAAAAGTGCATTTTGGGCAGTTATGTTGTCAAAAAAGGTATAAAATCTTTTTTATGAGTACAAATAACACAGCAAAAAAACACTTGGATTATCCGCGTCTTACGATGTTTCAGATGATCCAGCGGATGGCGGAGCAGTATCCGAACTATCCCGCGTATGAATTCTTCGGAAAGAAAACGACCTACCGGCAGTTTGTTGGAAAAATCGAGCGCGCGGCACGCGCATTCACATCCATGGGTATCCGCAGAGGTGACGCAGTCACCATCTGTATGCCGAATACCCCGCAGGCACTTGACTGTTTCTATGCCCTGAACCGGATCGGAGCCATCTGCAATATGGTCCACCCGCTCAGTGCCCAGAAGGAAATCACCTTCTTCCTGGACATCTCGGACAGCCGCATGATCCTCACAATGGACATGTTCTATGAGAAAGTGGATGCGGCCGTCAAGGAAGCGGACCATCCGGTCACAATCCTGACCGCCCGCATGCAGGATGAACTTGACATGATCAAGGGCATCGGCTTCGCGTTCACACAGGGCCGCAAGTTCCGGAAGTTCCCGAACACCGGATACGGCATGCTGTGGAGAGAATTCCTCGCCAAAGGAGTTCCTTCCGTACGGCTTCCGGAGCCGGTCTACAACCCGAAGGCAACTGCCGCGATTCTCTACAGCGGCGGCACCAGCGGAAAGCCGAAAGGCATCTGCCTCTCGGATCAGAATTTCAACGCAACTGCCCTGCAGGCTACAGAATCCATCCAGCAGCCGCTGGGCCCCGGTGACACGATGCTGTCATGTATGCCGGTGTTCCACGGATTCGGTCTCGGCATCAACATTCACACGATTCTGATCAACGGTGCGGAATGCATCCTGATGCCTTCCTTCAACGGCAAGTCCTATGCGGAAATGCTGATCAAGAAAAAGCCGAACTTCATTGCCGGTGTACCGACAATCTTCGAAGCCCTGCTTCATATTGAAGAACTCAAGGACGCAGACCTCTCCTGCCTGAAAGGAATGTTCTGCGGCGGTGATGCGCTGAGTGTGGAACTCAAGAAGAAGGTTGATGAATTCCTGAAGGAACACAATGCGACCATTCAGGTACGCGAAGGCTACGGTCTTACCGAGTGCGTTACCGCAAGCTGCCTGACACCGCGTGACACCTACCGTGAAAACTCCATCGGTCTGCCCTTCCCGGATACCGAGTACTGCATTGTCCGTCCGGGCACCGATGAAGAACTTCCTCCGATGGAAGAAGGAGAAATCATTCTCCGCGGTCCTTCCGTCATGATTGGATATCTGAACAATCCGGAAGAAACCGCACAGACACTCCGCAAGATGCCGGACGGCCATACCTGGCTGTTCACGGGTGACCTCGGCTACATGGACAAGGACGGTTATGTCTACTTCAAGCAGCGCATCAAGCGCATGATCATCACAAACGGATACAACGTATATCCGGGACAGATTGAAAACATCATCGATTCCTGTGAGGAAGTCGCCTACAGCTGCGTCATCGGTGTGAAGGATCCGAGAAGAATGCAGAGAGTCAAGGCATTCGTTGTCCTGAAGCCCGGCTATACCGGTGATCAGGAGATGAAGAACAAGATCAATGATGTTCTGAGTATGCATGTCGCAAAATACGCCCTTCCGCGTGAAATTGAATTCCGCAGTGATCTGCCCAAGACACTTGTCGGCAAGGTAGCTTACCGGAAGCTGGAAGAAGAAGCCAACGCGGAAGCCGCAAAGATGGAGGAAACCGCTGCATGAGTGATGCGCGCAAGCGAAAATGGGGAGACCGGCGCGACGGATACAAGGTAAAGGTTCCCGGTCTGCAGACGGTCATGGCATGTCTGATGCCGAACCGCACCGACTGTGAGTGCTATCTCAACGACAAGATTGATATCACCGAACTGCTCGTATATCTCGAACAGAAAAACGCAGCTCATCCGGAATACAGAACCACCCTGTTTCACTGCTTCATCATGGCGCTCACAAAGATGTTCCGGGAACGGAACCGCATGAACCGCTTCATTCAGGGCGGAACCATGTATGAACGATATGATATCTCGGTCGCCTTCGTGGCAAAGCGCCGCTTCTCGGAAACCGGTGAAGAAGCGCTGATGTTCATGACACCGGAAGATACGGACAATCTCGACAGCATTTCGAAAAAGATTGTCGGTGATGTCAGGGAGACCCGTAAGAGCGAAGTCGCAACCGGCGGCGTCGACGAACTGCTCGATACATTTGCGGCGATGCCGAAACTGCTGATGATGTTTCTGATCTGGATCATCCGCTGCCTGGACTTCTGGGGTGTCAACCCGAAGTTCATCACCGACGGTGATCCCAACTACAGCAGCATCTTCCTCAGCAACCTCGGCAGTATCAAATGCCCGGCGGTATATCACCACCTGAACAACTACGGAACCAATTCGTTCATGCTGACAATCGGCACCATGCATAAGGAAAAAGTGATTATGGACGACGGCAGTGAACAGATCCGTGACTTCGTCGACATCGGCGTCACCATCGATGAGCGTATCGGTGACGGATTCTACTTCGCACGCAGTCTGAAACTCGTCAAATATCTCTTTGCACATCCCCAGCTGCTCGATGAGCCGCTTGCGCAGCCCAGCAACTTTGACTACAAGTAATTCTCAGAAAAACAGACCCGGATATCAATTTGATATGTACCCAGAAGTCTGGACATATTGAATAACTAGACGATAACAGAATTTGAGATGGATGTTTCTCTGTATTTCACAGGGGACATCCATTTTGTTTTTGCCTGAATCCGGACGTTGTTGTAATAGGCAATATATTCATCTACAGCCTGACTGAACTGATCGAAGGTCTCATACTGCGATTCATATCCATAAAACATTTCATTCTTCATTCTTCCGAAGAATGTTTCCATGATGCAGTTGTCGATACAGTTGCCTTTTCTGGACATGGACTGAATGATTCCCTTATCCAGCAGCGTCTGATGATAACTCTCCATCCGATATTGCCAGCCCTGATCGGAATGAAAGATCAGACCTTTCACATTCGGATGAGTTCTGAAGGCTTTATCCAGCATATTGGTAATCTGTTCGTAGTTCGGGTGGAGGGACAGATCATAAGAGATGATCTCATTACTGTACATATCGAGGATCGGTGACAGATAGCACTTACCGAATGGAAGATTGAACTGTGAAACATCAGTAGTCCATTTTTCGTCAGGTGCTGTTGCCGTAAAGTCTCGATTGATTATATTATCTGAAGTTTTCCCGACATCGCCTTTATAGGAGTGATATTTCTCCTTTGGCCTTTTTCCTTTGAGAT
>JAFOLE010000036.1 GCA_017419465.1 Solobacterium sp.
ACTTTACCGCATCGCCCTGTCGGCATAAGCGGCTGTCCGTCTTTGTTTAATACATATACCAGCATGGCAACGCTCCTTTCGTTTCCGTACAGATTGATGCGTTAAGCCGGCTCTGTACAGGCCGTAGTGTGTCAATGACACATACCATCGCCAATGTTGTAAAAGCTTTTTACGTTCCGCACACCGCTCCTACCTCTCAGAACTTTTAATGCGGAACAACAGAGCGAGGGGCTTGGTATTACACCCCAGGGTGTTATGACTTAAACAACGTAGTGCGCTAAGCACTTAGGCTAGTCAATCAAGGCTTTTGCAAGCCTGCGACTTCAGTCGCGGGTTATTGACATGCAAAACCTCCTATTTCAGAAGCCGGATGCGTTCCCTGTAATCGGTCATGTAACGCCGGATCACACTGTAAAACGCGGCAGAGTGGTTCGGTACAAGAAAGTGCGCATATTCATGAAGCAGCACATATTCAAAGCATTCTTCCGGATAATGAATCAGCCTGGTGCTGAGGGTAATGACATGCTTTGTCGTGTAACAGACACCCCACCGGCTGGTCATGTACCGGGTTTTGATCACCGGGTGTTCGATTCCCTTCGGATCACAGATCTGCGTGTCCCAGGCAGCGCGAGCTTCCTCCGCCAGTTCCAGCAGTTTTTTATTTGCCGCCTTGCGGAATGCCGCTTCGATCCGCGCATCCGTTTTTTCCTTCAGGAAGAAGCGGATCTCATCGCCGTCGATCGTCACCGAATCCCGCGATGCGGATTCATAGGATACCCGACGCGGCTGTCCGAGCCACCAGATTGTATCGCCGCTGATTCCTTCCCGGTTGACTTCCGCCTCCTTGCGGCGGCGCAGTTTCTGGTCAAGGATCCACGCTTCGTTGGTGTAGATGAGTTTTTCAATCTCATACAGCATTGTCCAGCGCGGACAGGTAATCAGGATCTCGCCCTGTTTTCCGATCCGCAGGGTAATGCGTTTCACTTTCTTTCGGGTAATCGTCACCGGCTCATATTGTCCGCCGATCAGAACCTGCATGTATTCAGTTCTCCCATGTGCCGTACAGATGATGGTACAGCGCGCCGATGAGATTTGCGTCATTGCGGAACTGGCACGGAACCACATCCGCCATGATCAGCGCACTGTTTTCCGTCGGTCCAAACGGCAGACGTTCATGCATGTCCCAGAGTGCCTTCTTCAGATAGTCAATGAGCAGCGGATCTGCGGAGATACCGCCGCCGACCGCGATCTTTTCAAGGTTCAGAAGGATGCTGAGGTTATAGATCTGTACCGCATAATCCGCCGCGATTTCCCGCAGGACCTGCTTTGCGGTCTCATCATTGTTTCGGATGCGTTTGAACAGTTCAATGCCGTCCAGGCTCTCTTCCGGTTCCCCGGTTGCCGCAGACAGCTTCCGTCCGATCACTTTGTGGCCATTGCGGCACCAGAAGCCGTCAAAGGTATCGGTATGCTGATCGTTCGTGCAGATATAGCTGTATTCCCCGGCGGAAAAATCCTTTCCGACCAGCAGCCGGTCATTGAGAATTATGCCGCCGCCGATTCCGGTGCCGATGATCAGCACCGCGCAGTCATGACAACCCTGCAGCGCACCTTTCCAGTGTTCCGCAAGCACAGCTGCCTTGCCGTCATTCTCCACAGATACCGGAAGCTGCCAGCGTTCAAACATTTCCTTCGCAACATTTGTGCCGGCATTGAATTTCAGGGATCCGCCGGTCCGGCAGTATCCGGTGCGGTCATCGAGCATACCCGGCATGGATACGGCAATGCCCGCGATTTCGTTTCGATACTGTTCCACGATCGGATCCAGCAGGCGGTAGAATTCTTCCTTCGTACTGTCGCCGGATGGTGCCGGGATCTTATCCTTATGCAGAATTTCCGTCTCTTCATTCATTACTGCATATTTCAGAAATGTTCCGCCCCAGTCAAATACGAGATAGTGTTTCATCATTCAGTTCCTCCTGCCTTACTGGTTACTGCCTTTGCCGTTGTTTCGGTAAGGCTGTCTGATTCTCCGGTTCCGACCGCAATGCGGCAGGTGCCGCTCTTCAGCCCTTCTGCACTTACGGTAATCGTCACTTCCCCTGCTTTGTTGTCCGCCTGCACAATCGCAGCGGCTGCGCCATGGAAGGTATTACGCGATGCGTCTGTTTCCGTATTGTCCTGCATGCATTGTGTATCGGTCGGATCGCCGTTGTCACTGCCAAGCAGAACTCCCGCTCCTTCGAGATGAAACGAAACGGTACGGTCATCGCTGCTTACCGGATTGCCGGCCGCATCGACAAGATACGCCCGTACATAAGTTAGATCCCGTCCGTCCGCGTCCAGGTACCGTCGGTCCGCTTCCACACGGATCGACGCAGGTTCTCCGCAGGTCGTCACGTTGTTGCGTCCGGACGTGGAAGAAATCACATTGCCGTTTTCATCATAGGCGACGGCTTCCAGTGTGCCTTCTTTATAGCGGACCTTCTTATTCCACGAAAGACTTCCGTCATACAGGCGGTAGGTATAGCCTGCCCCGGTTGTCTTCGTCTCTGCGGTTACTTTGCCAAGAGACTTGCCGTTAAGAAACAGTTCCACCATCGGTGCGTTTGTATATACCGTAACATTCACGCAGCCAAACAGGCTCTTCTTCAGATTCTTTGGATTCCAGTCCGGAAGTACATGCAGTACGGTGATGTCATCCCGCCACTGACTCTGATAGAAGTAATACGAATCCTTCGGGAATCCAGCCGTATCAATGATGCCAAAGTACGAACTGTTCGGAAGCGGTTCTGTACCGGTAACCGATCCGGCATACCATCCGTTCCACGGTTCCGGTTCGCCGATGTAGTCAAAGCCAGTCCAGACAAATTCGCCGGCAATATAGTCACGCTTGATCGTATTCAGCCAGGCATCCTGTGCGGTCATGCCCCACTCCACATAGCTGCGGTCGTAGGCTGAGATCTGGTGGGTCTTTTTATTGATGCCAAGGGTTGCGTATTCTCCGCGGGATCCGAACGTACTTGCGGTCTCACTGCCGTACAGGCACCATTCCGGATGATCCCTGTGATATGCGTCCATGGTCTTTTCCGTCGCATAGTTCAGTCCGACAATTCCGCCCGCGTCAACCACAGCCGCATCCATCAGGATCTGTGTTTCACTTCCCTTTACCGTCATATTGTCCGCAATCGTTACGGGAATCGTATCAGTGAAGGATTCGATCCATTCACTGAGAATGCGCGCATAGTTGGGATATTCCGAGGTATCCCCATCGATGTTTCCGAGGATCTCGTTTCCGATCGAGTACATTAACATGCACGGCTCGTTGCGGGAATGCAGAACCATCTCCCGCACATCAAATGCGCTCCACATCATGCCGGCTTCCCCGCCGAGTATTTTATTGTCTTCTTTGATTTCCTCAAGGAATACCTTTCCGTAATCCTCGGTGTTGCTGTTTTTGGAATTGGACCAGGTATCGAATGTCTCTTCAATGACCAGAATTCCCCGCTCACTGCATTCCCGCAGGAAATACCCGTCTGCCGGATTATGGGCAATGCGGATCGCATTGATTCCCATCTCCTGTAACTGATCAAGGCGCTGATCCAGTGCCGCATGATATGCGGCTGCGCCGAGTGCGCCGAAGTCATGATGGAGACAGACACCTTTCAGTTTCATCGCTTCCCCGTTCAGGGAAAATCCGTTCTCATTGTCAAAGGTCATCCAGCGATAACCAAAGCGGGTATCGACACTGTCCTTTACCGTTCCCTCTTCATCGAGCACTTCCGTGCGGCAGATATACAGATTCGGATCGTTCACAGACCAGAGCGACGGATGGTCCACCGTCAGAGTCTCAGTGACGGTTTCCGTTCCGTTTTCTTTCAGCGGAACCGGCCCGCTTTCCGATTTACTGACCACCTTTCCTGTACTGTCAAGAATCGATGTGCGTACGGAAATGATATGCGATTCCGCATCGTCATTTCCGACCGTCACTTCAACCGCAGTTTTTGCATGATCGGGATCTTCCGCAAGATCCGGTGTCTCGATATGAATGCCGTTACGGGCAATATACTGTTTTTCCGTAACGGTCAGTTTTACATCCCGGTAAATACCGCTTCCTGAATACCAGCGGCTCGAAGGCAGTTGGTTGTTTACCTTCACCTCGATCACATTTTCCGTTTTGCCGTCTGCGATGATGGCATCGGAAATGTCAAAGGCAAATGCGGTATAGCCGTACGGATGCGTTCCCAGACGTGTTCCGTTTACGGAGACTTCCGCATTCTGATAGACCCCTTCAAATTCCAGCAGGATCCGTTTCCCTGCGCATTCTTCCGGCAGGATCAGCGTCTTCTGATAGTATCCGGTACCGCCCGGCAGGAATCCGCTTTCCGCCTCATATTCCGTGCTGTAGTCCTGTGAAATCGACCAGTCATGCGGAAGATCGATCTCCTGCCAGTTGGTTTCATCTTCCAGGCGGAACTGCCAGTCCTCGTTCAGATCATTGGAACGGTCCGATACAGGAAAAACATCCGGTGTTTCCGCAGTGACCGGAATCGTTGTAAACATACATTGAAGCGCAAGCGCGCACGATAAAAAGAGCGTTCGTTTCACGGTTATTATTCTAGCAGATAAAAAAGGACACAGCGGTTTGTGCTGTGTCCTGTCTGATATTGGTTTTGTGTTCAGTCTGCCTTGACCGATTCGGTCTTGAAGATGAACTTCACACTGTCATTTTCATTTTCGGAAGTTCCGCTGAAGCTGCGGTATGCCGTACCTGCATCACTGATCGCAGTGAGGCGGTCAAGCACATCCTCAAGTTCTCCGCCGAATACTTCTGCGAGCCGGTCGATGCCTTCTGACTTGAACTTCTCCATGCCTTCCAGCAGTGTCTCAGTTCCGTCATCGAGCTGTACTGCGCCGTCATCCAGCTGAATGACACCGTTGAGCAATTCGGATGCGCCGTTGTCGAGTTCTGCGGTGCCGCTCTTGAGATCATCGGTTCCTTCATACAGCGTCTTTGCGCCGTCGTTCAAATCAGATGCGCCGCTGTTGAGTTTGTCTGCGCCGGTCTTCAGTGCACCGGCTCCGGTATTGACCTGATCTGCGCCGGCAGTGAGAGAATCAATTCCACTCTTCAGTGCATTCGCACCAGCCGCAACTTTGCCTGCGCCTTCGTTTACGCTTCCGGCTCCTGCCGCAATCTGATCAATGCCGTCCTTGAGATTCGCCGCACCGGCATCCAGCTTTGTCGCGCCATCCGAAAGTGCCTTTGCGCCTGTGACAACTGCTTTTGCGCCGTCTACAAGACCCGGTTTCTGTGCCGTGCCGGCAAAGCCTGCCGCAAGTTCATTCACACCGTCATCAACAGCATTGATACCCTTGGATATCTGATCCGCGCCGTTCTTCAGTGCGGTGAGTCCGGAAGTTTCATTGCCGATTGTTTCATCAATGATCGAAACTGCCGCATCGATCTGGCTGACGATCAGCGCATCATTTGTGCTGCCGTTTTCAAGCTTTGCACTGACGGTGTTGTTATATGCGGCCTTTGCCTTTTCGAGCTCTTCGGCTTTTGTCTTTACATCCGCCGCCGCATCATCGTTTCCTGTCAGCACCAGCATGGTTTCCGCGGTATCGTATGCGCCGGTTTCCTCCGCGTGCGCTTCTGCGGTATCAGCGCCGGAAAGCTGCGCCTTCAGGCTTTCATTCTCCGCTGCCAGCGCTGCCTTTTCATCATTCAGCGCTGCGACCTGTGCATTTGCGGTATCCAGTTCCCCACTGAGGCGGCTGTTTTCCGCCTGCAGGGACTCGACGGTTACGCTGAGTTCCGCCTTTTCCGCAGCTGTCTGATCCAGCTGCGCCTGCAGTTCATTCACTCTTGCCTGAAGCGCTGCGGCTTCCTCATTATTCTCACCGGATGTTTCCTGCGGTGCTTCCGGCTCTGCAGGTTTCTGTTCCGGTGTTTCTTCCGCCTTCGCTTTCAGCTGTTCATTTTCCTCATTCAGCGCATCGATCGTTTCCTGCTGCTCGCTGATCGTGTCCTTCTGACGGTCGATCGTCTTCTGCATCATTCCCTGACGCTGTGCGGCAGCTGCCTGTTCCTGCGCCTGGCCAAGGGCCAGCGCGGCATTCAGGACATCCTGATACTGTTTTGCAAGAACTACATCGTTATCGATGCCATCCTGTGTTTTACCGACCGCTTTGAATACATTATTCTTCAGGGCATTAAGGCCATCTTTCCGCCTGTTGAGTTCCTGAATCTCTGCGTCGATCTGACTGCTCATACCCGCTGCGCCGGCTTTGAGACTGACACCGCTCTCTCCCGGCTGTTCAATTCCGTTCTTCAGTGCGGTTACTCCATCCTGGAGCTGTGCTGCACCGGTTGCGACAGACTGTGCACCCTGCACAAGCTGTGCAGATCCGGCAACTGCCTGTTCGGTACCTTTTTTGAGGTCTGCGGCACCGCTGGATAATGGGGCACTGCCTTCGGCAAGCTGTTTCGTACCTTCCGCAAGTTTTCCTGCGCCGTCATTGAGAGAAGCAGCACCGGCATCGATCTGTTTTGCGCCTTCATTCAGGGTGCCGGTTCCGTCCGCAAGGGTTCCTGCCCCTTCCGCGAGTTCTCCGGTGCCGTCCTTGAGTGCGGAGGTTCCGTCCGCAAGCTTTCCTGCGCCGTCATTGAGCTGTTCGGATCCGTCTTTTACCTTGCCGGTTCCGTCTTTCAGCTGGAATGCGCCATCCTTCAGTTTGTCGGCACCTTCCCGCAGTGCGCCGGTTCCGTCTTTGAGTGTATGGGTTCCTTCACTCAGCTGGTCTGCGGCATCCATGAGCTGATCCATCTTGCCGGAGAGTTCACTCATATCCGCATCTCCGTCAATGGAGAGATCATTAAGCAGATTGTTTCCGGCAACCGTCATGGTCATACCGAGTTCAAATCCGGTCGTATCCGCTTCAAACTCGATATAGTCCGGAATCTCCTTATCAGAGATTTTTTCTGTAAGCTCTTCCGTATTCAGGCTTTCCTTCAGTCCCGGGAAGGCAATGCCTACCAGGAAGGAATTGGAGCCTTCGGAAATCAGCTTTCCGTTTGTGACATTGATATTGGAGAATTTCTCCGGGTCGATCTGTACGCCGGTGATCATCGCAAACGGCACCTTGACGGTCTCGGTCCGTCCGTTGACGGTAATCGTCTGTTCAGTGTCATTGGTGTAATCAAACCGGACAATGACATGACCTGCTTTTCCGGCAATGTCCTTTGCGGAAATATCCTTACCGTCGAGCTTGTAGGAAATCTTCATGGAAACCGGAAGATCTGCATCACTAGTGCCGCGGTAATAGATGTCCTTGCCGTCGGTCTTCCAGGTAATGGTTCCGTCCGCATTGCGTTCATAGGTCTCATTGCCGGAGACATTCTCGATATCCTTCAGGCTGGATTCATCGAGAATTGTTCCGCTTCCTTCGGTATTCTTCAGCCAGTCACTGACGATGACCGACTGTTTTTCACCGGATGCATCGGTGATGACATAGACCGTTTCATCTTTTCCGGTTCCGCTTTCCGGTTTTGTTTCCCCTTCCTCAGCGTAGACGCCGATTCCGGTAAATCCCATTGTGCAGGCTGTCATACCTGCAAGTATGGTACGTCCGATTTTATTCATACGTTTCATAGATTTGGCCTCCTTTGATTTCAGCCTTTCTGCGGCATGGTCGTTTTATTGATGAGCGAATCGAAGATCAGCAGTAATGACGGTAACAGGAAGATGACACATACCATGGAGATGAGTGCACCTCTTGCCATCAGTACACAGAGGGAACTGATCATATCGATGTTGGAGTACATTCCGACGCCGAATGTGGCGGCGAAGAAACTCAGTGCGGATACCACGATGGACTTTGCGCTGGTCTCCACTGCGATCCGCAGCGCTTCCTTCTTTTCGGTTCCATTGCAGCGCTCCCGGCGGTAGCGGGTGGTAAGCAGGATTGCGTAGTCAACCGTTGCGCCGAGCTGGATCGTACCGATGACGATATTGGCGATGAACGGGAGCTTCGTTCCCGTAAAGTACGGGATGCCCATGTTCACCATGATGCCGGATTCAATGACCGCAACCAGAATCACCGGCAGTGAGATCGATTTGAATACCGCCGCAATGATCAGGAAGATGATGCCGATCGATGCGGTGCTTACGGCACCGAAGTCATGATCACTGATCGTGATCAGATCTTTCGTACACGGTGCTTCCCCGATCAGGAAGGACGAGCTGTCATACTTCTTGGCAATCTCGCTCAGCTTTGTGACCTGGGCATTGACTTCGTCACTTGCGACCTTGTATTCCGATCCGATGAGCAGAATCTGATACTTATCGGTGATCAGCGAATCCTTCAGCTTGTCCGGAACGAATTCGCTCGGGATGGTCGGTCCAAGGATCGTATTGAGACCAAGCACCCATTTGACGCCCGGTTCCTTCTTCATCTCATCCGCCATCGCCCGTACATCCTTGTTTTCCACCGAAGCATCCATGATCAGAATGTGTGATGCATTCATGTGGAACTGCTCTTCCTGTTTCGCATTTGCGATCATGGAAGGAAGTTCCTTCGGCAGCGAACTGTCGAGGTTGTAGTAAACCGGAACGTTGGTGTATCCCTTTACCGCCGGCACCATGATCACCATTGCAATGACCAGGAATACATAGCAGCGTTTTGCGACAAATGCGCCGATTCCGTTGAAATCCGGAAGGATCGCCTTGTGCTTTGTTTTCTGAAGTGCCTTATCAAATACCAGAATCAGTGACGGCAGGATCGTGATGCAGGAGAGGACGCCGAAGACGACACCCTTTGCCATGACGATACCGATATCCGGTCCGAGTTTGAAACTCATGAAGCACAGTGCGATAAAGCCGGCGACGGTGGTGATGGAGGAACCGATGATCGAGGTGAAGGTCTCCGCAATTGCCTCAACCATTGCCTCATTGCGTTCCTTTCCTTCGGCCAGCTGCGCTTCGTAGCTGTGCCACAGGAAGATGGAGTAATCCATCGTGACACCTAACTGCAGAACTGCCGCAAGGGCTTTTGTGACATAGGAGATCGAACCGAGGAAGATGTTCGATCCAAGATTGTAGAGAATTGCC
>JAFOLE010000245.1 GCA_017419465.1 Solobacterium sp.
GTAGCCGAAGCGGATCGGACTGCGTTCCCGGATGGCTTCGCTGATCAGGGACAGATTGTCGAGCAGTTTCTCATTTTCCGTCTTCTTCGGATTTGGCAGATAGACTTTGTCGGTATACTCTTTCCGGTCATAGGTGCTGAGCGTTTCGAGCAGCTTCCGGATCAGCTGACTGCTTTCCTTCTGGGAAATGAAGTGGCTGGAATGAATCGCATTGCATAACAGCAGCACTTCGGATTTGGTGAACTGATGGGTCTTCAGATAATATCCGAATCCGTTTTCCTGCCAGGTGCTGATATCATGCCCGTACTTCTTAAGCAGGTCCATGTTTGCGTACAGGGTCCTGCGTTCCAGGGTCAGGTCATACTCCTGTTCAAGGTACTGTTTCAGTTCACTGGTGCTCAGGGAATGTTCTGCATCGGTGTAGCGAATCAAAAGCTCGAGCATCGCGAGCGGGAGTTCTTTCTTGTCTGCCATAAAAAATCCAGTTCCTTCTGAGTACATTGTAAATTCGAATTTCAGATTTTGAACAGCATTTTTCTGCACAGAGGGAGTGAAACATATGATCCGCACATCGATCAAAGAAAAACGGAGCCGCAGCTCCGTTTGGTGTAATACAGAATGTCCGGACTCAGAAATGCAGAACGCGGATCTTTGCGGCTGCCGGGAACCAGTCTCCCTTTTCGAAATCGGAAACCTCGCCGATCGTAACCTTTGTGACGCCGCCGTCTTTCAGGAAGAGCGGGCGGATACCCGGATCCTGCACGGTGAAGATATTCTTGAAGCCTGCATTTACAAATTCCTGGCAGAGCGAAACATAATCACGTCCGTAACAGCTGAGCGAAGACATCGGCATGCGGATCTCACCCGGATGGACCGCAGCCTCTTCTTCCGGTGTCAGGGGTGCGTAGTAGGAAATCTCAACCTTCGCATCGCTGGGGAACCAGCTCTCCGCATTGAAGTCGGAAGCGCCGTTAATGGTAATTCCCGTAACGGATCCTTCGGATGTAAACAGATCGGCCGTGGTCTCACGGACACAGGTGACATCGGTGAAACCGGCGTCCTTCAGTTCCGCCGCAAGTGCTTCCGCATTGCGTCCCTTCATCAGGGCAGCAGCTTCGCCGATGGGAACTTCCGTATGCGGCATACTGCGGGAGACTTCGCCGTAGTAACTGAGCAGTTTGGTGACATTGTCGGAAGATGCCCATGCGTTTGCCTCATAGGCACGCACTGCGGTCAGCGGATGACTCTGGCCGGCCAGAATCATGAATTCCATTGTCTGATTCAGTACATCGTCCTTGATCAGCGCCTTGTATTCCTCGGCCTGTTTCAGGAATTCCGCCTTGTGTGCTTCGTCACCGACATTTTTGGTATAACCGGACAGCCGCATGCAGAGATCGATGATATTCTCCGCATCTCCGTCCACAAGGATCGCGGCGCGGTCGGCAGAGAATTCACTGCACCGCATCCAGTATGCAAAGGCAATCTGTAACGGCAGGGAAATCAGTGCGCCGATTCCCGGAATGCCCATCGTACCGCTGAGAATCATCTGACCCATCGTGCGGTAAAGCGTATGATGGCAGGCGATGTGGCCGCACTCATGCGCAAGCACTGTCGGAATCAGTTCTTCCGGTACGGTATCGATGAGACCGGATGTCATGACGATGAACGGTTTCGTGTCGCCGTAGGTGTATGCATTCGGATTGACGTTCAGTTCGAGGTAAAGCTCCGGCACTTCAATACCGAGCTTCTCGCAGATCGGTTCCAGCATGCGGTAGTATTTCGGCAGTTGATTTTCATCAATGCGAATACGGGAGGACATGTTCAGAATCCGGAACTGGTTTTCGTTCCAGACCTTCATGAATGCCTTGATGAACGCTGTAAAGCCGGGAATTGCCTTGAGGGCATCCAGGGCAGCCTTGTCATCTTCGTGGATAAAGTATTTCGGATCAATTGCCATTGGAAGAACCTCCTTATGCATTTAATTGTAATCATTTCGCGGAGAAAGGACCATATGCGGACAGAATCGGGTTTTGCGATACAATGAATTCAAAGGGCTCTTCATTAACAAATGTGGGTTAAGGAATTAGAGAATCATCAGATACAGAGCCAATATCTGATGGAATTCCTTGAATAAAAAACGGACATAGATTTTATACTTTGTTTTGTCGAGA
>JAFOLE010000246.1 GCA_017419465.1 Solobacterium sp.
CACATCCACATGCGTGCGGATATGCTGGATGCCGTTTGCGGCATACATGCGGGCAACCCGGTTCACGCGTTCCTTGATATCTTCCTTTGTAAGCTTGTCTTTCCGCTTACTCCAGCATTCAATGCCTTCAAACAGCGTTCCTGACTTGTTCCATACCGGATCCCCTGCGGTAAGACAGGTGTCGAGATGCACATGGGACTCAATAAACGGAGGCAGCACTAGCTTCCCGTGAACGTCGAGTTCCTCTTCGCCTTCCCGCGGCGCTATGGTTCCGATTTCCGCAAACACGCCGTTTTCATACCGGATATCCTGCAGTGTTTCCGCATTTTCAATGCGTGCATTTCTGATAATCATGGTTATTCCTCCCGGTCATGGGACATCGCTTCCCATGGCTTCTGTTCGTCCGCTTCCTGTAGTTACCGGAAACAGATCACATCAGCGGCGCAAACACTCTGAGTAGGCTCAGCCAGAGCTCGCTGAAGAAATTCGTTTTCAGTTCTTCCGGATTCATCTGATGACACGATTTCAGGGTTTCAAGAATATCATCGCGGACATCCAGAACCTTCTTCGAATTCACCAGATAGGTTCCGTTTTCAAAGTGCAGATAAAGACTGCGGTAGTCGAGATTGACCGTTCCGACGGTGGCGATGCGGTCGTCGCTGACAAAGACCTTGGAATGGATAAATCCCGGGGTATACTCGTAGATCTTCACGCCGCCTCCCATCAGCTGACGGTAATACGAACGGGTGATCTGCCATACGATCTTCTTGTCCGGAATTCCCGGCGTAATGAGTTTCACATCCACGCCGTGTTTCGCCGCAAGGATCAGCGCATTGATGAATTCGGTATCGATGATCAGGTACGGTGTAAAGATATAACAGTAATCGTTCGCCTGATTCAGAATGCTCATGTAAATATTCTGACCGGTGATTTCCGTATCCAGCGGTGTCTCGCCGTACGGGGCGATAAACCCGTCCGGTTCCCCGGCAGATTCCGGGTCCCGACGAAATTTCGTGAAGTCATCATCGGTCGGCCGGAGCGCATTCCAGTGCGTCAGAAACATCACGGTATAGGACCATACCGCTTCTCCGGTAACCCGGATGATATTGTCCTTCCAGTGTCCGTGTTTCTCCTTTACGTTGATGTACTCATCCGCAAGGTTCACACCGCCGGAAAAGGCAACCTTTCCGTCGATCACCATAATCTTGCGGTGATCACGGTGATTCATGATGATGCCGAGGATCGGGTTGATGCGGTTGAACGGAACACAGCGGATGCCCTTCTCCTCCAGCTGCTTTGCATAGAATGCGGAGAGTGTGAAGAAGGAGCCGAGATCGTCATACAGCACGCGGACATCGACGCCCTGCTTTGCCTTTTCCTCCAGGATCTCGAGTATTCCGTTCCACATCTCGCCTTCCTCGATAATGAAGTATTCCAGGAAGATAAACGATTTCGCCTTCCGCAGCTCCTCCAGCATGACCGGATATCCTTCATCCCCAAGGCCGTAATAATCAAATCCCGTGTTTTCGTAGAACGGGAATCCGGCATCCTTTGCGATATAGCGGAACTGTCCGCGCAGTTCGGGACTTGCCTGTTCCGCCTTCTCCAGAACATCCGGATCCTGTCTGTAATACCGTCTGGAAGAGCCGGTGGTTTTCACCAGCGAACGGAAGGTTCTGCTGGAGAAGAGGTTCCCCGCCAGAAACAGCCAGAGCGCTGCGCCGGGAACCGGCGCCAGCAGGATCAGAATGATCCACATCATATCCGATGAAAGATGCCGGCTGTTTTTGATGATATACAGAACCAGAAGCACACTGACGACCTGAAGCACTGCGCCGATCCACGCCGCAACACTTCCGAACCAGCGCACCAGTCCGAGAATCACCTGCGCCTCGAGACCGACCATGACGATCATGAATGTTGTCCGGTTGAACACGTATCTGAGAATTTTCATGTTAAAACCCCGCTGTCTATTGTTGAAAATCGAATCTGTAACAAACTGTTTTATGTTTCTGCTCAGCGGTGATAATCCTCGCTTGCCTCAAACGAGGTGAACGGATACGGGCAGATCTCCTTCATCGTATGCGTCCAGATCGTTCCCGACGGACCGCCGACATATACCGGCACATCCATATCCGCACAGAACTCCGTCATGACCTGGCGGCATGCATGACAGGGGGCGCCGTCTTCATCGGTGCTTCCGACAACCGCAAGCGCCTTGAATTTCCTGCATCCTTCGGACACCATTTTGAAAATTGCGACCCGCTCTCCGCATACGGTCATTCCATAACTGGAGTTCTCGATATTACAGCCGGTATATACCTTGCCGTCTTCTCCGAGCACCGCTGCGCCGACCATGTACTTTGAGTACGGACAGTACGCGTTCTCTCTTGCCTTCCATGCCATCTGAATCAGTTCTTCCTTTGTCATAATGCCAATCCTTTCTTTACCTGTTTATAGTGCCAAGCGCTTCGCCCATCAGAATGTGATTTCCGGGCTGCGCTGTCAGTTCAAATGAGAGATCTTCACTGAAGATCATGATGATGTCACTTCCGCCGAACAGGAAGAATCCCATCGGATCCCCCTTGTTCACATGGAGGCCCGGTCTGACAGCCGGTTCAAAGTTGACGGATGATACCTGACACATTCCCACCGGCACAAGCGCCGCATATCCTCCTTGATCCAGTTTCACAACACAGACGCCGCGGGTTTCGATGGACTGCCAGCCAAACTGTTCCGAACCGTATTCCTTGTATCGGCAGGCTTCCGGATCCCAGGTGATCACACCGCCCGGCGCATCGTCCTGGGGGATCACAAACACCTCCCGCACCGTGCCGCTCACCGGAAAGTGATACCGGTGATAATCATTGATATCCAGGAAGGTATGGGTCAGGGCACCGTTTTCAAACGCATGCGCATAGGCGCTGCCTTCCAGAAGAACTGAGACATCCTGCAGGGTTCCGGTCTTGACCGCAATTCCTTTCGGCAGTTCTGCGTCCGCCGAAACCACCTGACTGTCCGAATCAATCTTCCAGTATCCCTGCGGTGCGGAATCCGCGGGCGAGACCACAACTGTGTCATCCCTTTCCCCGCGATCGGACGCTTTGCGGGATCGCTCAGCCGGCGCGCAAAGAAGTCATTGAAGGAATGCCAGTTGTCCGGGCTTTCAAACAGATCCCCATCCAGCTGGAAATCCGGATTTGCCAGTGCGGTCTGATAATACGTATCGTTCCAGGATTCCGGCGTGCTCAGAAACTGTCCGGAACCGGACAGATACCGGATCCACCAGCTTCGAAACGGTTCATGGTACAGCACGGAATTATGGTAATACCCCTTATCTTCCAGTTCCCTGAGCGGCTGATCACAGATGAAATACAGACATCCCATTCCCTGATCGATCCGGTCATAGAGGGAGGAATAGGTTTCAGAGGGACTGATTTCCCACGGCATTGCCTTATAGCAGCGGTCAAGGAATGCATAATACGATTCCAGATCGGAAACCGGATTAGTATCCGGATCGGGATTCAGCGCACGCGCCTGTGCAATCGATGTCTCCAGCATGGATTTCAGACTCGGATCATGATTAACAATGGCAATCAGATCCCGGGTGATCTCCTCATGTTCTTCGGACTGTGTAACGTCTGTTGTTTCCCCGGCCGCCGTAACGTCAGATACATACGATGTCTCTGCGCCGGAAGACGGCGCGCTTTGAACTGGTCCGGAACACAGAATGAGGCACACAATGAAAACAAGTATGGAACAGATAAATGCGGCCGACATTCTGGTCATTGCGTTCATTGTCAGATCCTCCGGACGGCTGTCAGTCAGTAACAGTTAGTATTTATTAATTATAATAATGTCTGGACGCAAAAAACAGGAGAACTCTGTCTCCTGTCATATTACGCCGATATACTCGAATGCATGGAGAATACCGTCATCATCAATATCACTTGTGACCCAGTCCGCAATCAGCTTCACTTCTTCCGTGGCATTGCCCATCGCAATACCGGTTCCGCAGAATTCGATCATATCGATATCATTTCCGCTGTCGCCGATGCCGACCGCATCCTCTCTGGTCATGCCGGTATATTCAAGGACTCTGCGGATCCCGTCGGATTTCATGATCGAGCCGTCGCTGATATCCCCGAAGTCACCTTCCGGTGAAGATAATGTCTGAATCAGACGGAACGGTTTCGGCAGAACTGCATACAGTGCGTCAAAGGAACTGCCGTGTGTTTTACTGGCGCCCATCTTGTAGATCGGATCCTGCAGGTCACGCAGATTCATGCGGGTCATTCCGTTTGCGGCCATGTCGTTCAGCTTTGTTTGTTCATCCGCTTCCGGACGGGAGAAATAGTTCACGACATCATCCCAGCATTTATCATCGAGATACGCATTGCGCGCACCGCCGAGCAGCACGCCCATCCTGCAGCTGCGGATCAGCCGGATCAGTTCCTCCACCTTTTCCGGCGTGATCGGATGATCATAGATCACCTGATCGTTGATGGTAATCAGTGTGCCGCTGCTGAAGATAAATCCGTCCACCGGATAATCCAGATATCGGGATGCCTCCGCCTTACTGCGGCCGGTGCACAGAAATACGATCGATCCGTTCTTCCGTGCTTTTTCAATTGCCCGCAGCGCAGATGCCGGCACAATGCCGCTTTTTCCGCTGTACAGGGTATTGTCGATATCCAGAAATAAAATCTTTTTCATAACCGTTTTCCTTTTCAGCCAGTCACCATCTTACCATGCCTGCCGCATTTCGCCATCCCTGCATGGAAGCACCGCCTTCTCCTGCGGTTATAATGAAAGCAGAGGATACAACGATATGATGGATCGACCGATTACCACCCTGTTTATGATGATGTCCGTGGATGGAAAAATATCCACCGGTCCCACCGACGACTTTGATGTAGACCGGGACTTTCCGCTGCTGGAAGGGGTCCGGGAAGGCCTGCATCAGTACTATGAGATTGAACAGACCACCGATCTCTGGTCATTCAACACCGGACGGGTTCAGGGAAAAATGGGCGTCAACGAGCTGCCCTTCCCGCCAAGAACACCGGTCAGTTTTGTGTTGCTTGATAATTCCCATCTGACTGAACACGGCGTCCGTTATTTCTGCGCGAAATCAAACACCTTTGTTCTGATCACCTCCAATCCAGACCATCCGGCATTTCAGGTAACTGAACCCAACCTGCATATTCTCTTCCAGGAACGGCCGTTTCTTTCAGACGCATTTGTCCGCCTGAAGTCCGAATATGGATGTGAGCGGCTGACCCTGCAGTCAGGTGCCACCATCAATCATCTGCTTTTAAAGGAACATCTGATCGACTATGTGGATGTTGTCGTTGCGCCGGTTCTGATCGGCGGAACGGATACCCCGTCACTGATCGGCGGCAGTTCTCTTGCGTCACGGGAAGAACTGAACCGGTTGGGAGTACTGAAACTGATCGACTGCACTGCCCTTGAAGATTCCTGGATTCGGCTTCGTTACGAAGTAAAGAAAGTGGAAGGAAATGAATAATGAACCGACCCATTTATAAACTGCCGGCAGTTGTAATACCTGCGGCCATGATGATTCTGCTTTCCGGGTGTACCGGTACCGGACTGCCTTTCATTAAACGTGAAAAAACCGTTGGAAAAGATATCGCGATGGATGATATTACTGAGTTCTACTGGACCTACGCCACTTCCACCTTTCCGCCTGAGTACCAGCGGTATTACTTTCATACGGAAGATGGGAAGTTCTGGTTCTATCATGAGACACGGGAAGGGGAACGCTTCCCTCTCCAGGAAGAAGATATTACGGTTTCCGGAACCCTGGATCTTACTGCGGAAGAATGGAATACCTTCTTTGACTATCTGAATAACGGGACGGTCCGCAGCCGGGAAGAGAATACCGACAGCGGTGATTCCGGTCCATGGACCTATCTCTACTGGAAGAACGACAAGGGAGATATTCAGCAGTTCTCCTTTGAGTCCTATAAAAAAGCATCTGACTTTGAAGCCTTCTGTAAGGAACTGAAGGCAAAGGCCGGCTGATTCATACAGATCCGTTTCTCCACAGTAAAACAGTATCGTCTGTGATGATTTCAGATCACATTCGATACTGTTTTCTGTTTATTTAAGATCAAACTTTTTCTTGTCGAGTACGGTAATCCCGTCCCCCAGCTGTACTTCAATCAGCTGAAGTCCGTTCTCTCCTGCGATGACGGTGTGCTTTACTCCTGCATTCATGCGGATCACGTCGCCCGGCTTCACTGCCTGACGAACACCATCTATCACTGAGGTTCCGTCACCGGAAATCACATTCCAGATTTCATCCCGATGTTCATGCGCATGATAGTTCATTTTGTTTCCCGGATTCAGGGAAACCTTTACCGTCATGGATTTTTCTTCCACATCCAGTACACGGTAGCTTCCCCAGCTTTTCTCCGCATACATGATCTGCTGGTGAATGTCGTCCACATACGGTTTGATATAGGAACTCTGTTCCTTATCCGAAACCAGAATGCCGTCCGGGGATGCACTGATTACCACATCATGAAGACCCATTGCCAGGACAGGCACATCCAGTTCATTGATGACATGAACGTTTTCGCAGGTGTCATTCAGTTGGGCATTACCGACCGTCGCTTCTTCCATCGCTTCCGTCAGGGTATTCCACGTACCGAGGTCCTTCCACTGTCCGTTGAAGCGAAGCACTGCGATATCCGGTTCGTGTTCGACAACCGCATAGTCGAAACTGATCTTGGTCAGTGTCTCATATTTATCAAACAGATCCTGATAATCGGTAAAGTCAATCAGTTCATGCGCGCGGTTCAGCACATAGGACAGTTTGTACGCAAAGACGCCGCCGTTCCAGAGACCGCCCTGTTCAATATACTTCTGCGCCGTTTTCAGATCAGGCTTTTCCTTAAAGGTCTTCACCGTTGCGACTTCATCTTTGGAAGACGGAATGATGTATCCGTACTTCTCACTCGGATACGTTGGATCAATGCCCATCAGAACCAGGTTTGCGGTTCCTTCATCTGCCAGTGACCAGAGATGTTTCAGTGCCTGGAAGTAGTCCTCATTGACATACGGGTCAACCGGGCAGACTACGACCGCCTCGTTTTCATCCACGCCCTGCACATCATGCAGGTAGGCAGACGCAAGAGCGATGGCAGGAAACGTATCTCTGCGGCACGGTTCCACACTGATGCCGACATCCATGCCGAGCTGATTGTGCAGTGCGGATACCTGTGTCTTGGAGGTCGCAATCGTCACAACCGCCTCAGGGTCGACCGTTTTGATCTGGCGGTATACCCGCTGGACCATGGACTCATAGAGATCGTCTCCGGATGGCTCCGGTTTTTTGAAGATCTTGATGAACTGCTTGGAGCGGACATCATTGGAAAGCGGCCATAAGCGTTTTCCCGATCCGCCGGAAAGTAAAATAATATTCATGATTCAATTGAATTCACACTGTCTGTGAATCGCTGTCTCCTCTTCTGTTACTTCTATTGTATCGTGGCCGTCACTTTTCATGCAATGAAGCGCCGGTCAGGTGTTTGAACAGTGTGGCGCTCCAGAATTCCAGATCCAGTTCTTCGAGATAGAAATGCAGTACCGCCCGCCAGTTTTTCGTGGCTGTGCTGAGCAGAATTACCTCTACCTCATCCTGTACCTGTATTTCCGCAAACTCAAACAGTTTCCTTCCGATTCCTCTGTTTCTCCATTCCGGGACAACATACAGTTCTTCGACCTCAAAAAACGGTGTTCCCTTCTCCATCACCGTACTGGAACGCTCCGCTTCCTTTCGTATTCCAAACAGATATCCCTGAATCTCTCCGTTTTCTTCCGCGAGAAAAATACGGCGCTCCATCAGGTCTTCCGGTGTATTTGCGCGGTATCCACGGCAGCTGTCCTCCGCTTCCCATTCCCGGGATAACCGGATCAGATGCCCGGTTACCGCGTCTGTGCATTCAGCCTCATAAATCCGCATCTCTGTTTCCTTTCCGACTTCATTATATTTCCATCCCGCAAAAAACAGAGCATGTCCGCACACGCTCTGTACAAAAGATGAATGATCACAGGAACGAGCCGGTCAGGCTTTCCTTCGTATTCCGGATTGTTTCAACCGTTCCGCAGGCAACGACCTTTCCGCCGGCTTCTCCGCCGCCGGGTCCCATGTCAATGATATAGTCCGCATTGCGGATCACATCCAGATCATGTTCGATGACAACGATGGTTGCGCCGTTGTCCTGCAGGGTCTGGAATACCTGCAGTAATGTCTGTACATCCAGAGGATGCAGCCCGATCGTCGGCTCATCAAACACAAAGACGGAATCGGACTGTACTCTTCCCATCTCGCTTGCCAGTTTGAGGCGCTGTGCCTCACCGCCGGAAAGACGCGGTGTTTCCTCACCGAGCGTGAGATATCCAAGGCCGAGCTGCCGGAGCACTTCCAGTTTCTGTACAACAGATTTCATATCCTGACAGAACGGAATTGCCGTATTTACATCCATTTCCATGACTTCCGGCAGGGAATGCGCTTCCCCGGCTTTATTGCGATGGCGGATCTTATAGGCGGTTCTTGCATAGCGCGAGCCGCGGCATTCCGGACAGGGAATCTCCACATCCGGCAGAAACTGCACATCCAGGCTGATACTGCCGGTGCCGTCACATACCGGACAGCGCAGTTCTCCGGTATTGTAGGAAAATGCGCCGGCTTTCCAGCCGCCTTCTTTCGCATCCTTTGACCGTGCATAGATCTTTCGCAGTTCATCATGCACATTCGCATACGTTGCGACGGTGGAGCGGACATTGATTCCGATCGGTGTTGCGTCAATCAGCTTCACCTGGTGAATACCGGGCGCGTCAACTTCCTTCACATGCAAAGGCAGCGGTTTCTGCGCGGTATATGCGCTGAGTCCCGGCACAAGGCTTTCCAGTACCATGGTTGTTTTGCCGGAACCGGAAACACCGGTCACCACGGTCAGCCGGCCTTTCGGAATCGTGATATCCAGCGGTTTCACCGTATGGATCGAATCGGTTTTCAGATGAATGGTTCCTTCTGAAAACAGCTGTTCTTCCGGAATGCGTTCCCGGATCAGAGGATTCCGGGAATCTTTCAGAAACGGTCCGATAACCGAGTCTGCATTTGCGGCAATGTCTTCGATCGTTCCTTCCGCAATGACGGTACCTCCCTCTGCACCTGCCTTCGGTCCAAGTTCAATCATCCAGTCTGCTTCCCTGAGAATCTGGGTATCATGGTCCACCAGCAGAACGGAGTTCCCGTCACTGACCAGATCATGCATGACATTGTTCAGACCGACGATATTGGATGGATGCAGGCCGATGGACGGTTCATCCAGCACATACAGCACACCGGTCGTACGGTTGCGCACGGCCCGCGCCAGCTGCATCCTTTGTCTCTCCCCGGTTGAAAGTGTCGAAGAAGCGCGGTCCAGCGATAAGTATGACAGACCAAGGTCCAGCAGACGCTGCGTGGCAGAGAGAAACGCTTCGCAGATGTTTGCGGCCATCGGGCGCATTTCCTCCGGCAGGGAAGACGGAACACCTTTTACCCATTCACACAGCGCATCCAGCGGCATTGTGCACGCCTCCGCAAGCGAGATTCCCCGCAGTAAAGGAGCCCGCGCAGCATCGGAAAGCCGGGTGCCGCCGCAGTCGGGACAGACATCCTCTTTCAGGAACTTTTCGACCCGCTTCATGCCCTTTTCATCTTTGACCTTGCTTAATGCGTTCAATACGGTAGCTTCCGCGCTGTAATAGGTGAAGTCCATTTCCGCAGCCGTCGCATTGTCGCCTTTTGCCTTATAGAAGATATGACGTTTTTCCATCGGACCGTTGTAGACAATTTCCTTTTCCGCATCGGTCAGATCTTTGAACGGCACATCCGTGCGCACGCCCATAGCCCGGCAGACATCGGTCATCAGTGACCACATCAGGGAATTCCACGGGGCTACCGCGCCTTCATCGATAGTCAGGCTCTCATCCGGAATCAGCGTTGCACGGTCCACCGTACGTACGGTACCGGTGCCGCCGCAGGTTTTACAGGCACCCTGGGAATTAAACGCCAGTTCCTCGGCAGAAGGCGCATAGAAATGCGCGCCGCATTCCGGACAGACCAGTTCCTGTCCTGCCGCAACCGCAATTGAAGGTTTCACGTAGTGGCCGTTGGGACAGCGGTGCTCCGCAAGTCTTGAATACATCAGGCGGAGGCTGTTGAGAAGTTCGGTTCCGGTTCCGAAAGTGGATCGGATTCCGCCGGCAGAGGGACGCTGATGGAGCGCCAGCGATGCC
>JAFOLE010000247.1 GCA_017419465.1 Solobacterium sp.
AGCCGGTGAAACTGAGCGAGCTTCCCCGTTTCCGTTCCGATGTGAATCTTGCGGCATATGAAAAGGCCGGAGCGTCCGCCCTGCGTCTGAAAGATGTCCTGCCTGCTTCTTCCGTCACCGCGGTGATCGGACCGGAAGGGGGATTTTCGGAAGCGGAAATTGAGGAATTGAGCCAGAATGGTTTTCAGCCCGTTACGCTGGGCAATCGGATCCTGCGGGCGGAGACAGCCGCGTATTACCTCTGTTCCGTCATAGGAGAACTCTGCCAATGAAATGCCATCTGATCAACCTTGGCTGCAAGGTAAATGCATATGAAACGGAAAGCACCGCGCAGATGCTGGAGGCGGAGGGATTTGAACGTACGGACTCCATGAATGATGCGGACGTCACGGTGATATTCACCTGTGCCGTAACCAATACCGCCGCCGCAAAAAGCCGCAAGCAGATCCATCGCGCACGCCGGGCAAACCCGGACGGCGTGATTGCGGTCGCCGGCTGCTATGCGCAGATCGACCCGGATGCGCTAGCGGAAGCGGATATTCTGATCGGAAGTGCGCATAAACCGCTGCTGCCGCAGTATATCCGGCAGTTTCTGCGGGACCGTATTCCGCTGAAGGATGTCACGGATCTTTCCGGTATTTCCTTTGAGCCGATGTATGCCTCGCGGTTTGCGGAGCGGACCCGTGCGTTTCTGAAGATTCAGGATGGCTGCGATCAGTTCTGCACATACTGCGTGATTCCGTATGCCCGCGGGAGAGAGCGCTCGCTCGATCCGGATTCCGTGATTCGTGAAGTCGCCTGTCTTGCGCAGTCGCATCAGGAGATCGTACTGGCCGGCATTCATACCGGACGGTACGGAAAGGAATACGGCATCACCCTGACAGGACTTCTGAAACGGATTCTGAATGAAGTGCCGCAGCTGGCACGGATCCGGATCTCGTCCATCGAAGTCACGGAACTGAGTGATGAATTTGTGGAACTGCTTGTTTCGGAAGCCAGGATTGCGCGGCATCTTCATGTGCCGGTGCAGACCGGCTGTGATACCGTGCTTGCCCGTATGGGACGCCCGTATACCACAGACGAGTATTACAGCGTGATCTCCCGGATCCGCGAACAGATTCCGGACATTTCGATTTCCACGGATCTGATGGTTGGATTCCCGGGCGAGACGGAGGAGGAATTCCAGCAGACCCTGGCATTCCTGAAGAAATGCCGGTACTCGTTCCTGCATGTATTTCCATACAGCCTGCGAAAGGGAACGGCCGCAGAACAGCTGCCGGACCATTGCGCTCCGGATGTAAAAAAAGAGCGGACTGCGGTCTGTCTTGCGGAATCCGAAGCGCTGTATGAAGCCTATGTAAAATCCATGATCGATCATCCGGTTGAAGTTCTGATGGAAACAGAGAAAACCGGATACACAAGTGAATATATTGAAGTGACGATGGATCGTCCCTGTAAAAAAGGGAGTATGATCAAAGCGGTAATTACCGGATACCATGATGGTATCGCGGAAGCGAAGGAGAACGATTTTGAAACTGAGTGAACTGTTTGACGGAGTCGGTGATATTGAAATCAAAAGCCTGATGGCGGACAGCCGGAAAAAACGGCCGGATTCGATTTTTTTCTGTGAAAAGGGAATGATGAATGACGGACATCGTTTTGTGCCGCAGGCAATCCAGAACGGTGCCAAGGTGATCGTTCATTCGGAGCCGCTTCCGGACATCAATCCGGATATCACCTATATCAAGGTAAAAAATGTGAATCAGGTCTATAACCGGGTAGCCGATGCCTTTTACGGATATCCGAGCCACCGCCTGAAGATGTTCGGTGTAACCGGCACCAACGGAAAGAGCACGATTTCCTGTGTGATCCGTGACGTGCTGAATCATTTCAT
>JAFOLE010000248.1 GCA_017419465.1 Solobacterium sp.
AGTACCTGGCAAAGGCAAGGCGCTGAGCGGAACTGATCCACCGTATCGGTGGATCTACTAGAAAATACAACCGGGACGGATAGTCTATCCGTCCCGGAACTATTGGGCTGAAATATTCAACATCCATGTATAAGGGAGAAGGGAAACTCAATTCCATGGATCGGGATATCGCCAAGTACTGGATGAAGGAAAATATGACATTGTGCCTTTTGGGTGCGGAAAATCAGACCCGGATTGATCCGGATATGATTTTCCGCAATATCGGGTATGACAGAACTGCCTACCGTGACCAGATGAACCAGGGAAAGGAACGGTATCCGGTGATCACGTTTGTTGTGTATTACGGGGAAAAGCCATGGAATAAACCATTGACTCTGTATGAGACACTGGGAAACATACCGGAAGGACTGAAGCGCTATGTGAATGATTACCGGATGAATCAGATTGATGTGAAGCGGATGGGTCAGAGTGAGCTGGACAGACTGAAGTCCGATTTCTGGCATATCGTAAAAACCATACAAGAGAGTAAACGGAGTAATTATGAACCGGATGATACAAGACCAATCAAATATGGAGATGAGGTGAGTGAGTTTATGAGTGAATACACAGGTATTAATTATTCGAGTGCGGTACAATCATTACGTAAGAAGCACGAAAGGATAACGATGAAGAGCTTACTGTCTGAAGCAGAGAAGAAAGAGATCCTCGAGAAGAATACAGAAGAAGTTACTGTGAAGAACTCTGCCGCACATGTGTTGAATCTGATGGAAACAGTACATTTTTCGTATGAAGCTGCAGTTTCCGCATTGAAGATTCCTTCAGAACTTCAGGAAGCGGTACTGGAAGAAGTCAGGAGACTTTCGTAAGGATCTCTGTACATCGATATTCAATCCGGGCGGGGAAGCCCCGCCCTGTTTCATAATGCACAATACGAAAATACGGATATTGTGCTATCATAGATCTGTAATTACTGGTGTAATCTCCCGGCAAAGAGGCGCAAGAAGATAACGATGAAAAGCTTACTGTCTGAAGCAGAGAAGAAAGAGATCCTTGATGAGGCTACTGTAAAGACTTCTGCCGCAATTGTGCTTACTGTAATGAAGAAGCTGAATACTACAGCAGATGAAACGATAGCTTTCCTGGATATTCCTGCAGAACTTCAGGAAGCGGTACTGGAAGAAGTAAAGAAGCTTTCGTAAGGATCTCTGAACACAGATATTTAATGAGGGGGGGAAGCCCCGCCCATTTTCATGGTGTAAGATACGAATAAACGGAACTGCGGCGCCTTAAATAATCGTATCTGTCACTCAGCTGTGATGCGGAAAATCAGACTGAATGGGATTACAGAATCTTCTATCTTCAGATTCTGCTGTTCCGGATCTACACGCTGCACAATGCCGGAGATCGTAATATATTCCCCCTTACAGCCATAGGCTTCATTATGCGGATCTTCACAGACACGGTAATACTCTACGGATGTCCGTACAGGATTCTGCCTTGAATATTTGCCGTTTCTTGTCGCCTCATACAGCTCATTGAGTTTGTGGTTCAGTTCATATAATTCATCCGGATCGAGATCCCGTTTGGATTCATAGCGGGTTTCCTTTGAGGCAACTTCCTCTTCAAACCCCCGCAGCGCCGCAAACGGCGCAAAGATCTTTGCCCTTCTTCCGTGATCCATTTCCGGATGCCGGATGGAAAAGTAATCGCCGTGATGAACCGGTTTGCCGTCTTTGATCACGGTATCGTATCGGAAGCCATCCGGTTCCGGAACGACACCGATCGAGGATTGTTCTTTCATTTTGCATGTCTTCTTTCCAGCCTTCTTTTATGTGCATCGTATTAAGCGCGGTGCCCGCCGATCTGTTCATTCCGCTCCCGTGCAGTTCCTCCTTCCATGTAGTTGGTGCCTTTGAGTACGGCGTTGGAGCCGTAGCGTTCCCGGATAATGCGCATTGCCTCCTGGACACGCTGTTCTTTGTCCAGTGCGTCATAGTCCGTGAAAAGATCCAGCTGAAGATAACTGTTTCCGATCATGGTGTCTCCCGCCACAACCCCAAAGCGGCGGATATAGAAGTCGTGATTCACCTTCCGGTCAAACACTTCCAGCATCGCCTGCCTCACCACAGACGTTGTATTGGTGCGGTTATGAAACCGTACGGTGCCGCCGGTATATTTGGGAAAGATGCGGCCGTAGAAATCCATGCATAAGGGACCGTTATAGTCCGGACAGCGCTCCAGCGAAATGGCATCGTAGGAAATCCAGCAGGAGAAGATCCGGCTGGTCAGCTGTTTCCGATACAGGTCGGCGCAGAGATTGTCGATCATC
>JAFOLE010000249.1 GCA_017419465.1 Solobacterium sp.
CTTAAGACAGTTTCTGATATACGCAAAGGCTGCAGCTTCTCCTTCTTCGGCAACCATACGAAGAATATGTTCCATGGATGCGGCGGTTTCCGGATGCATGAATTCCTTATCCGGCTTGGCAAGAAAATAATCCAGCGCATCTGAATCCTTATAGGCCTCCTTGCGATAGGTTTTGCAGGCGGCAATGCGGTCACAGATGGATTCGGCAAGATAGTTGTCCGGCATTTTTACCGGAATCCAGCCGCGGTCCGGATAAGTATCATACCAGTATTCCCAGTGGTGCTTGTTTCTTCCTTTATGATGGAGCCAGCCCAGCGAATATCCTTTCAGTTCCTTTTCATAAGGGTAGGGGCTCCGCCAGCCCTGATAGTAACGGATGGAAGGAATCAGTTCACCGGGAGAGTATTTTGAAAGATCATGCAGGATCCCCTGTTTATAGAGGCCGCAGGCAAAACAGTGCCGGCGCACAAGGGCACGGTGATGATGGACGGTTTTCAGATGGCCGGAGAGCCGCGCGAAGAAACCCGGCTGTCCGTTTTTTGCGGAATTGCTGCTCATGCGACTATTATATTCTCATGTCGGGAAGTGTTTCATCCCGTTTTTTACGGAAGATGTAATTTTCTGTTTGCCACAGGGCATTTGAGAGCGTATTATTACGATGCTTTATATATAAAAATAAGTTAAAATAAGACAGGAAAACAGGAACAGAATTATGACACGACACAGTAATCGGGAAAAAGCAATGTATGTAACGTATCAGAATCAGATCAAAAACCGTCCGGTGGATGAACTGATTCACGATAACTTTACCGAAGAGGAAGAAACCGATGAATATATTCTGCAGGTGATCCGTCAGGCGATTGAAAATACCGAACGGTACCATGGCTATATTGACGAAGTGCTGGAAGGATGGACATTTGACCGTCTTGGCTATATTGAACAGGCACTTCTTCTGAATGGATGTGCTGAATTTGACCTGAAACAGGAATCCATGCAGGTTATCATCGATGAATATGTACGTCTTGCGAAGAAATTCTGCGACGGCGACAGTTATAAATTAATCAACGGTGTGCTTGATAAAATATGACAACAGGGAAAGTGGTCCGCAGTGTATCCTGGCTCGTTAACAGAATTTCTGCTCAGATCGACATGGCAGATGACCTGCAGAATGTCCGAATCGAGGCAGAAATTCTGAATTTTCATAATACGAAGGGGCACTGGTATTTTTCACTGAAAGATGAATTCTGCCGCATCGACTGTGCAATGTGGCGAAGTGATAATCAGACTGTGCGGTTTATTCCGGAAAACGGAGACCGCGTTCTTGTGCTGGGCAGTGTCACGGTTTATAAGGTGCAGGGAAGAGTACAGCTGACGGTGCGGCGGATGGCGCGTGCCGGAGAAGGTGATCTGAAGGCACGCTTTGATGCATTGTACCGGAAACTGGATGAAGAAGGACTGTTTGCATTAAGTCATAAAAAACCGATTCCGCAGTATCCGATGCATATTGCACTCGTGACAGGCAGTTCCACCCACGCAAGAGCCGATGTTCTCAATACGCTTGGTCGCCGCTGGCCGGTCGCAAGGATCACGGAATTTCCTGCATTGGTACAGGGCGAAAATGCGCCTGCGGAACTGATCACCGCATTGAAGAAAGCAGACCGTGCGGAGGCAGATATTGTGCTTCTCTGCCGGGGCGGCGGCAGTATGGAAGATCTCTGGTGCTTCAATGATGAACTGCTTGCCAGAACGATCTATGCGATGGATACACCGGTGATTACCGGTGTGGGACATGAGCCGGATTATACGCTTGTAGATTATGTTGCGGATCTGCGTGCGCCGACACCGACCGGGGCCGCCGAACAGGCTTCACCCGACATTCGTGAAGTACGGCAGGATATCGCAGATACACGCGTACTCCTGCGGAATCTGATGAATCGCCGCATCACCATGGAACAGGATCGGATTGCTCAGATTACGCATCAGGCGTGGTACGCCGATCCCGAAAGTCTGATCTATTCCAGACGTATGGAAAAGCATCTTGTGGAAGAACGCTTCCTGCATCTTCTCCATACGGTAAGTGCGAGAATGACGGTTCGGCTGAATGAAAGCCGGCAGGCCATTGTCCGTTCCGTAAACGATCGTATTACATCCGAAACGCGCAGTCTTGCGGAAGACAGGCAGAAGATGATGGATACGATGGATCGATACCGCAGTGATCAGCGGAAGGAACTTGCACGCAGGGAAGGACTTCTGGATGCCTATTCTCCGCTGAAAGTCTTGAGCCGCGGATACAGTGTTGTCACAAAAGATGAACATGTC
>JAFOLE010000250.1 GCA_017419465.1 Solobacterium sp.
GCCTGTTTCTGTGCTTCGGCTGCCTGAATGATCTTGTCGGCTTCTGCCTCCGCACCCGGAATCTGTTCGTTCCGGTAACGGTTCGCATTGTTTACCGCAGTGTCCGCGCCCTGCTTTGCGGTTTCAACCGACTTGAATGCGCTCATGACCTCGTTGGTCGGCGGTTCTACATCCTGAATCATGACGTTGATCAGCTGAAGTCCGATATTGCGCTCTTCCAGTTTTTCCATCATGGATTCCTTGATCTTCTGCTGGATCTCACCCTTTGCGATCGTCATGACATCATCGACGTTGTAGTCGGAGATGATGCCGCGGATCGAAGACATTGCCTCATTGTTCAGAATGAGTTCGGGATCCTCTGAGTTATACAGGTACGCGACCGGATCATTCACTTTGTATTCAATGTAGAAATCCACATTGATCAGGTTGAAGTCCGCAGTGATCATCTGCGGGTTTTCCTTTTCGCCCCATCCCTGCGTGGAGTTTTCAATCGCATAGCCGATCGACGCGCCATGGGTCGTCACATCCACCTTTATCACATGCTGGATCAGCGGCAACTTGAAATGCACGCCGGCGCTGTCCGTACGCGTCACCTTTCCGAAGGTGGTAACCACTGCCTGCTGGTCTTCTGATACGGAATAAAACGACCCGCTGAGCAGAATTCCGGCAATCACCACAACGGCTGCCGGCACAAGCAGCTTCTTTGCGTTCCCAAGATCCGGCATCTTCATCTCCGGTGCGGCGTTAGTGCCCTTGCCTTTGACGCCGGTCTTCAGCTGACCGGTCGCCGCAAGAAAGACAAATGCCGCGATGATGCATACGATGAGGATCATCCACAGTCCAAACATAGTCCATCCCTCCTTATCATTTCAGTTCGAGTGTCATTCCGACACCGACTTCCTTCACCGGCAGCTCCTTCATCAGACAGTGTTTCGCATACAGCGATACACAATGACACGGGCAGAGCGTGCCGGTCACATGTTCTTTTAAATACGATACGGTTTCGCGCAGCTGGCGGTCATCCTTCATCAGATGAAAGCCGCCGATGATTCCCTGAACCGGAAGTGTTTCTTCCGTCAGGCTCTGCGCGTATTCCGTGATATTACAGATACCGGAATGCGAACATCCCGTGATTACAAAGATTCCTTCTTCGCCATGGAACAGCAGCGCACTGTCATCCATGACGTAGTCTTCCGTTGTCACACCGTCTTCCGTAACTATCCCGATCGGGAACGCAGATTCAAAGGGCATTACCCGGGGAATCTCTCCCAGGAAGGTCAGATGTTCGCTGATCTTCACCGGCGTCCGGGTCAGTTCCACCTGCATCCCGTGGGCACGGCATTCTTCTTCCGTTACCGGAGACCCGACCGGAAGGCCTTCATATTCGCGCCCGGCAAAGACGCCCGGATGCGCCGTCAGGCGCACCTTCGTGCAGTCCATATATTCCATCAGATACCGCAGACCGCCGGTATGATCATTGTGACCATGCGACAGCACGATATCGGTTATTGCATGCAGGTCAATCCCGAGTGCCTCCGCATTCCGCAGAAACACATCGGAGTATCCGGTGTCAAAGAGAATCCGTCGGTCACCGTCTTCCATGTAAAAACTGAGTGCCGGCTCGCCGAGATAATACCGGTCGATGATCGTGTTGTTGTCGGTAAGAACAGTCAGTTTCATTTCGCCAGGAATTCCTTCATTGCGGAAAGCTGTTTTTCCGCTTCCTTCCGTCCGATGAAATACACTCTCTGCAGTTCACGCGGGTCGGATTCGGTCCGGTGAATGCCGAGGCTCTCCGGCGGACGGATGACAAATGTTTCGCCGCGGGCTTCCCGCGCTTCAAGCTCTGCGACCTGACGGTTGTATATGGCAGGCCGCTCCTCCATTGCCTTTGCGACCATGGGGTATTTCTTAAGCAGTTTTTTCATTGCGGGCATCAGCGGGCTGAGCTTCTTCTGATAGCCTCTTGGCTGGGTAAGAATCACGACATTCCGTTTGTAGCCAAGGTTTTCCATATATTCATA
>JAFOLE010000251.1 GCA_017419465.1 Solobacterium sp.
CGCCGCCGCAATACACTCCTCATCCGTCGCATCGAGGCGTCCGTAGCGGATGTTTTCCATGACCGTTCCGGTAAAGAGAACGGTTTCCTGGAGGACGATGCCGAGCGATTTGCGGAGTGCGCTCTTTTTGATCTTGTTTATATTGATACCGTCATAACGGATCTTTCCGTCCTCAATATCGTAGAACCGGTTGATCAGGTTGGTGATGGTTGTCTTTCCGGCACCGGTAGCGCCGACAAAGGCAATCTTCTGTCCGGGCTTTCCGTAGAGCGTGATATTGTGCAGGATCGGTTTGTCCGGATTATATGCGAAGTCAACATCGAAGAAACGGACATCGCCACGCAGTTTCTCATAGGTGACTGTTCCGTCCGCCTGATGGGGATGTTTCCAGGCCCAGAGCCCGGTTTTCTCTTCGGTTTCTTCCAGCACGCCGTTCTTCTCTGTCGCATTGACGAGCGTCACATATCCTTCGTCTGTCTCCGGTTCCTCATCCAGCATCGCAAAGATGCGTTCCGCACCGGCAAGTCCCATGACAATGGAATTGATCTGCGGACTGACCTGCTGGATCATACCCGCAAACTGACGGGACATGCCAAGGAACGGCACCACGACCGCAATCGAAATGGAAAGTCCGGAGAAGGACAGGTTCGGTACATTGTATTCAATGAGCAGACCGCCGACTACCGCGACAAGCACGTAGATGATATAGCTCACGTTGTTGAGAATCGGCATCAGCGTATTGGAATACCGGTTCGCGTTGTAGGCCGCTTCATACAGTGCATCGTTTGCCTCGTCAAAGGCTGTCTCCGCTTCATCCTCATGGTTGAAGACCTTGATTACTTTTCCGCCGTTGATCATTTCCTCGACAACGCCTTCCGTCGCCGCAACATATTTCTGCTGGGCAATGAAGTAGCGGGCGGACTTTCCGCCGACCGTCCGGGTGATGAAGATCGACACGAACGATCCGAGGATAATGACAAGTCCCATCCATATGCTGTAATACATCATGATGCAGAGAATCGTTGTAATGGTGATCATGGAGATCATCAGCTGCGGGAAGGACTGCGATACCATCTGACGCATGGAGTCTACGTCATTGGTGTAATAGGACATGATCGCTCCGCGCTTGTTGGTGTCGAAATAACGGATCGGAAGTTTTTCCATATGCGAGAACATCTCATCGCGCAGCTTCGCAAGGGTTCCCTGCGTGAAGAATGCCATCAGCTGGTTATACAGGACATTCGCAAGCAGCGATGCGGCATACAGGCAGGCCAGTGTCGTGACGTTCTTTGCGACATCCGGCTGCACGCGTTCCCAGGCAAGTCCCTGTTCCCATGCATTCTGGATGATTGCGATCACCCGCTGCTGGAAAATGGAAGGAATTGCGGAAATCACCGCGTTGATGCAGATGAGAACCATGATGCACGGAAGCAGTTTCGGATAATACTGAAACAGCATCCGGATCAGCCGCAGGATCGTTCCCTTGCGGTTCTGTTTTTTCGCATGACTCATGCGGCCGCCTCAGAAACAGTAAGATCTGTTTCATCGCAGTCCTGACGGTTCTGTGAGAAGTACACTTCACGGTAGATCTCATTGGTCTTCAGGAGTTCTTCACTCGTACCGATCGCATTGATGGTTCCGTTGTCCATCACAATGATGCGGTCCGCATCTTCCACGGAAGAGGTGCGCTGGGCAATGATGATTTTCGTCGTGGAAGGAATGTATTCCTTCATTGCCTTGCGGATCAGTGCATCGGTTCTTGTATCAACCGCCGATGTGCTGTCGTCGAGAATCAGGATCTTCGGTTTCTTGAGCAGTGCCCGGGCAATGCACAGACGCTGTTTCTGTCCGCCGGAAACGTTGGTTCCGCCCTGTTCGATATAGGTGTTGTAACCTTCCGGCATCTTGTCGATGAATTCATCCGCACATGCCAGTCTGCATACATGCTTCACTTCCTCATCGTCCGCATCCTTGTCTCCCCAGCGGATGTTCTCCGCGATTGTGCCGGAGAAGAGAACATTCTTCTGAAGCACCATCGCAACAGAATCACGCAGCACTTCGAGATCATAGCTGCGAACATCCTGTCCGCCGACGCGCACGCTTCCGCCGGTCACATCATAAAGACGCGGGATCAGCTGAACGAGCGATGACTTGGAAGAACCGGTTCCGCCGATAATGCCGATGGTTTCACCGGAGCGGATGTGCAGATCGATATTATCCAGAACCGGATTCTCCGAATCCTGGAAATAACGGAATGATACATGGTCAAAATCAATCGATCCGTCCGCAACTTCCTTAATGGGATTTTCCGGATTTTTGATTGTGCTCTCCTCACGAAGCACTTCGCAGACACGCTGCGCGCTTTCTGCGGAGAAGGTCATCATGACGAAGATCATTGACAGCATCATAAGACTCGAAAGAATCTGGAAGCTGTAGGTGAGCAGTGTTGAGAACTGTCCGATATCAAGTGCTGCACCGTTTGTCGTGATGATGCGTTTGGATCCGACCGACAGAACAAACAGCATGACCGAATAGATGCACATCTGCATCAATGGGCTGTTCAGCGCAAGAATGCGTTCTGCCTTTGTGAAGATCTTTCGGATATTCTCACTGGCGTTATGAAACTTCTCAGTCTCATACTCTTCCCGGACAAAGGATTTGACGACACGGATACCCTTGACGTTTTCCTCAACAGATTCGTTGAGGGCATCGTATTTCGGGAAACCGGCTTTGAACAGCGGCATGGTCACCCGTGCCACCGCATACAGGCCGATGCCGAGAACCGGAATCACCGCAAGGAAGATCACCGCCATCGAGCCGCCCATGTAATATGCCATCGCAAACGAGAAGATGAGATTAAGGGGAGCCCGGATCGCCGTACGGATGATCATCATGAATGCCATCTGAATGTTCTGGATATCGGTCGTAAGACGCGTCACCAGCGATGCCGAACTGAACCGGTCAATATTCGCGAACGAAAACTGCTGGATGCGGTGAAACACATCATGCCGGAGGTTCCGCGCAAATCCGCAGCTGCTTCGGGCACAGGTAAGACCGGCAAGATAACCGAACAGCAGCGATGCCATCGACATCGCCAGCAGGATCCAGGCATAATGCATGATCCGGTCGATTCCTCCGCCTGCCTTCACTTCATTTACCAGCATGGCGATCGTATATGGAATCAACGCCTCAAAAATCACCTCTCCGATGACCAGAAACGGTGTCTGAAACGCCGGCTTCCGGAATTCACGTACGCTCTGATAGAGCTGCCACAGTGTATTCAAACAGGGTCACCTTCTTTCTATATAAAAAATATTGCGCTAGCATTCTAACACAATCATCCCGCTTCCGGTAACTATGCGCCCGCCCGAATTCTCCGGTACAATAATCAGTGATGAAACCCATGCTTCATACACCTAAAATTCTTTCCCTTCCGATGGATCCCCGCCTGCTTGTAAAAGAGGAATGCCTGAAGAAAGCTGCGGAAATCCGGCAGGAAGGAAAACTGGACCGGCTGAGCGAACAGGAGATCGCACGGGAGCTGTATTTTCATGCGGTCGTGTATTTTCTCTGCCGCCGCCTGCGGCCGTTACTTCCCCTGCGGTTCATCATGGAGCGGGCCGATCCGATCGATCTCTCCGATGATGGAGACACCGCGTTCCGGACATTCTGTTATAAGATTCTCTGGCTGTTTCCGGGACATAGAAAAACCGGTTCTGTTACCTGAACCGGTCATACATCCATTTCATGGATTCCATGGTTTCTTCCGGGCCGACTTCCGGCTCCAGTGAAAGCGCACCGGTATAGCCGAGCGCTTCAAGCTCCGGCAGAAGCTCCTCATAGCTGATATCTCCCCTTCCCGCAGCCACATGCACAAACGGTTTGGGCTGCACGGATGGGTCATAGTGATAGTTTTTGACATGAACATGCGCAATGTACGGCGCAAGTTCCTTCACTTCCTTCTTCAGGTCCCAGGAAAGATACCGTTCCGGGACATTTTCTTTTACGGCACGGTACGAGTTTGCCGGATCATACAGCAGCCGTACATTGGGCCGGTCTGTCCGCCGGATCAGCTCGAGCGTCATCTCACCCTTCGGAAGATGGGAGTACGGACAGTTTTCCACCGCAAGAGTTACATCATACGGTGCCGCAATATCAGATGCCTCCTTCATTACGGAAACGATGGTCTCCATGTCTGCCTCACCCCCAAACGGCGGCTTCCGGTTGTCCGGAAACCGGAACGGAAACAGACGGATTACCGGAGCTTCCAGCTCTGCCGCAATCTGACAGGCCCGTTCCAGGCGGCGCAGGTGCACCGTCCGGTCACCCTCTGTCACATGGAAGGCCTCGTTGAATCCCGTCACATGATCGTTGGGATACAGCGGGCAGACGAAGTATACGGTCGTCGCAAGGCTCGCCGCCTTCAGTCCGTTATCCGCAAGCAGCTTCTTTACATGCGCGGTTTCCGCCTCATCCAGCTGTTCAATGGTCTTATCGTAAATATTATGCAGTTCGGTATATTCATAGCCGGCTTCCCGGATCTTTGGAAATGCCTTCTCCGGGCGGTCGCTGATCTGATCGGAAATGATGGATAACTTCATAGGTTCCTTCCTCCATGTTTTATGGTAGCGAAAATTCTGGGAGATTTCATGCGACAGTTTTTCAGCCTTTGAACAGATCAAGAAGTTCTGCCAGACGATGAATCTGCGTCACTTCCGGAAGACGGCAGTCACGGTCTCCGTGCGGCCAGATCCAGATCGGCATCATGCCCGCAAGGTGTGCGCCATAGACATCACGGCTGAACATATCCCCGACAAACGCACATTCTTCCGGTTTCACACCGAGTTTGTCTGCGGTCATAATGAAGATCTTCGGATCAGGCTTGTGCGTGTCCGTGTCGCCGCTGACAGTAATCGCATCCATCACCTTGTCCAGCCCGCACTTGTCGATCTTGCGGTGCTGCCCGTAGGAATCGCCGTTGGAAAGAATTCCCACAAGGTATCCTCTCCGCTTGAGTTCCTCGATCGTCGGCATTGCATCCTCGTACAGCACAACATTTTCACACTGATGTTCGGGCCAGTAATCCGGGAAATCCTCTCCGAGATCCACACCCTGCATTTTGATCAGGCGCTCACGCACATATTTCTTCGGCACATCGCCGTGCTGATCATAGATCAGCGCCATCTGAATCACGGTCTCCTTGAGCCAGGGATCCGCATCCGGCATGATTTCCTCCACGCGCTGTGCATAGGTGCGGTGGGAGTATTCCTCGCGGTTTCCGAGCGTATCATCAAAATCAAACAGTATTGCTTTAATCGTCATGGTCTTATTCCTCTTCTTCCGGGTTTACCGGGCGGTAGATCCGCCTGCCGTTTCTCTGAATGGATTCCAGCAGGACCGGCTGTGCCGGCGTGAATGTCACGGCAGGCACTTCCATATCTTCAAATGCAATGTGTCCCTGCTTTCCGCGCACCAGCGTGATATGCGGGCGGAATTCCTTCTCATCAAACGGGATGTGTTTACTGCGGAGTGCATCACTCAGTGACGTCCGCCATTCCTGCAGTGCAGGACAGTCTTTCGCAGCGTATACGACCTGATCGCCGCGTGATCCGGGAAAGCGCACCAGGTGATCAAAACAGAGGGTCAGTTCGGGAAGCGGATGCTCGGTCAGAACCGCCTGGATCCGCTGCAGGGTCCGGGAATTCTGTTCTCCGAAGTAATGAATCGTTACGTGATAATTCTCGCGCGGCGGATAACTTCCGGATGACCGCTCCTTCAGAGCTTCTGCAAGTGCTTCGGCCGCATCGGCCGCTTCCCCCGATATTCGTAATGCACTGAACAGTATCATGGTTATCGTATCTCCCCGTTGAACAGCTTCTGCACAAACGCCTGATACAGACCCGGGGTCTCGCAGAAGGAACTTGCATGAACGGCCTTTTCAATCATAAGCAGTTCTTTCGGA
>JAFOLE010000252.1 GCA_017419465.1 Solobacterium sp.
GGAATTTACCGGTATGCCGATTGAATTGCATCCCGTTCAAATAAGGAATTACGAATGATCGATATTTTTGAAAAGTGTTCAAAACACGCAATTCAGGATGATCTGCGCGAGCAGGGAATTTATCCCTACTTCCATTATCTTGAGACAAGACAGGCCCCTGAAGTCATCATGGAGGGGAAACGCCGCATCATGCTCGGCTCCAACAACTACCTCGGTCTGACAACCAACCCGGAAGTCATGGAAGCCGCCATCAAAGCCATTGAGCAATTCGGCACCGGATGCTCCGGTTCCCGTTTCCTGAACGGTACACTGAAACTTCATCTGGAACTGGAAGAAGAACTTGCAAACTTCCTTCATAAGGAAGCAGTCATAACATTCCCCTCCGGATTCCAATCCAACCTCGGGATCATCAGCGCTCTGGTAGGACGCAATGATTATGTGATCCTCGACCGTGAAGACCACGCTTCGATCTACGATGCAGCCAAACTGGGCTGGGGCAAGATGCTCCGCTACCATCACGACGACATGCAGGAACTGGAAAGCTGCCTGCAGCAGGTTCCCGCCGATAAAGGCTGCCTGATCGTTACGGACGGCGTCTTTTCCATGAGCGGCGGCATCGCAAAGCTGCCGGAAATCTGCCGGCTTGCCAAACAGTACGGTGCACGCGTTATGGTCGATGATGCCCATGGTCTCGGTGTTCTGGGTGAAGGCGGACGTGGTACTGCCAATTATTATGGGCTGGAAGATGAAGTCGATATCTACATGGGTACATTCAGCAAGTCACTGGGAAGCCTTGGCGGATATATGGCAGGGAAAGACCGGATCGTAGATTTTGTCAAGCACAATTCCCGTCCCTTCATGTTCGCCGCATCCGTTCCGCCGGCTCAGGCAGCCGCTGCTCTGGCTTCTCTGCGCTATCTGGAAGCCCATCCGGAACTGGTCAGCCGGCTGAATACCCTTGCTGACAGATTCCGCTCACAGCTCAAAGATAAGGGACTGAACATCATCGAAGCCAAGACCCCGATCGTTCCGATCTTCACCTACGATGCCTATCGCACGCTTGACAAATGCCGCAAGATCTATGACGGCGGTGTTTATGTCAACTCCGTCCTGCCGCCGGCAGCCCCGGAAGGCGAATGCATGATCCGCACCAGCCTGATGGCGTCCCTGACAGATGCGCTGGTAGACGAAGCCGCTGAAATCATCGCAGAGGCGATCAACAATGACTGAGAAAATCGCCATCGTCACCGGCGGGACTTCCGGCATCGGACTGTGCACTGCGGCCGCCCTTCACGAAAAAGGCTGTAAAGTCTACACCTTCAGCCGCCGTGAATTCAGCGACCCGCGGTTTACGCACATCCGCGTGGATGTCACCGATCCGGATGCGGCAGAAGCAGCCGTCCGACGCGTTTACGAGAAGGAAGGCCGGCTGGATATCGTCGTCAACTGTGCAGGCTTCGGCATTTCCGGAGCTATTGAATTCACCCCGGCAGAAGACGCCAAACGTCAGATGGATGTCAACTTCTTCGGCATGGTCAACGTCAACAAACCGGCACTGACCATCATGCGGAAACAAGGAGCCGGACGGATTGTCAACACCAGTTCCATGGCAGCAGTCTTCGCGATCCCCTTCCAGGCTTACTACTCAGCTTCCAAAGCCGCCATCAACAGCTATACCTGTGCGCTGCTCAACGAGGTCAAACAATACGGCATCAGCGTCTGTGCTGTTCAGCCGGGAGACATCAAGACCGGATTCACCGCCGCCCGGAAAAAAATCGAAGCCGGCGATGAAGAATACGGCGGACGGATCTCCCGTTCTGTCGCAAAAATGGAAAAGGATGAACAGAGCGGGCTGGATCCGCAGAAAGCCGGCGACTTCATCGCGAAAGTCGCAATGAAGAAAAGTGTCAAACCGCTCTATACCATCGACTTCATTTCCGGTGCGGAATGCATTCTTGACCGGATCCTGCCCAAAGGCCTTGCCTATAAAATCGTAGGCGGCATGTACAACGGATAATTAAAGCAAGCCGTAAAAATTTAACCTGTCCTGCTAATAAACCAGTCCGAATTTCTGATATGCATCCGGAAGTTCGGACTCTTTCAATTCTTTCACGCTTACTTCCCCGTTTCGAAATTCCTTGTAAACATGCCCGTCAAGTGTGATGCGTCCTTCTGCTGTTTTCAGTGAAAACATTTCATCTGGAAAGAATGGGGAATCCGGATGTTTTTCGCAGTAAAAAGTCGGAGCGATGAAGTCCACGATCAGTTTCGGCTCTTCCGTAAAGGAATAAAACGGACGCCATTCCCCATGGTA
>JAFOLE010000253.1 GCA_017419465.1 Solobacterium sp.
ATCCGTGCGGTTTCAGATTATGAATATGAACTCATGCAGGCAACCGCGAACATGTATCTCAATGACAGTGTCGAAACACTGCTTCTGATTGCACGCCCGCAGTATTCCTTCCTGAGTTCCAGTGTGGTAAAGGAAATCGGTCTCAACCACGGTGATATTTCCGAACTGGTGCCGGAACCGATCCTTGATCGTGTCGCAAAACAGCTTGGCTCCCGCGAGTGAGTCATGCGTGTACTGGAAGGGTAGTTTATAATAGGTCCTGATGTCTTATACCGGAGCTCCGTTTTTACTTGTATTTCTTCCGATCCTGCTGGTTGTATACTGGCTTTTTTACCGTCGGCCGGTTGTGCAGAATGCAGTTCTGCTGGCCGGCAGTTTTGTGTTCTATGCATCCTTTTCCAAGCGGTATGTACTTGTGCTGCTTGCGGGCATCCTGATTTCGTGGTTTGGCGGAAAACTGGTTGCGAAAAACCGCAGGGTTCTGATTCCGTTTGTCATCGCGAATCTGTTTCCGCTGCTGTTCTTCAAATACGGAAAAACGATGCTCGGCATGTGGTATCTTCTGATGCCGGTCGGACTGTCGTTCTACTCCCTGCAGAGTACTTCCTACCTGTTTGATGTTGCCAACGGCAAAACCCAGCCGGAAAACAATCTGATTGATTATGCGCTGTATGTTTCCTTCTTTCCGACGATCGTTTCCGGTCCGATTCAGAAAAACTATCAGTTTCTTCCGGATGTCAAAGCCAGAAAATCAATTACCTATAACGATGCGGTCAGCGGTTGCCTGATCTTTCTTTACGGTGCGTTTCTGAAAATGGTGATTGCCGATCGGATCGCCTTGTTTACTTCACCCATCTTTGAATACTATTCCGGCTATGAAGGGGCAGTTGTACTGACTGCGGCGATTCTGTATTCCATCGAGATCTACTGTGATTTCTTCGGTTATACCTGCATGGTGAGCGGAATTGCCAGACTGTTCGGATACCGGCTGCGCGATAATTTCCGCCAGCCGTATTTTGCGGTGTCGATTTCGGATTTCTGGAAACGCTGGCATATGTCACTGACATCCTGGCTGACGGAATATGTCTATTTCCCGCTCGGCGGAAACCGGAAGGGCACGCTCCGCAAATATATCAACATTCTGATCATCTTTATCGTCAGCGCACTGTGGCACGGAACCGGTCCGCAGTTTGCGGTATGGGGACTGCTTCATGGATTCTACCGGATCATTGAGGAACTTACGGCATCCTTCCGGACGAGACTCTGGAAGAAGCTTGGTGTGGATACCTCAAAGGGCGGATGGACGTTGCTGCGGCGAATCTGGATCTTTGCGCTGGTAACCGTTGCCTGGGTATTCTTCCGGGCGAAGGATGTGCCGTCTGCGGCCGGCTTCCTTGCGCAGATGTTTCATTCCTTCAATGTACATGTGTTCTTTGACGGAACGCTGTTCCAGCTGACACTTGATGAGATTCATTTCCGCGTCGTGATCCTTGCGGTCATTGTCATGGGAGTTGTCTCCCATTTCCGTGAACACGGAAAACGTGCGGAGGATGTACTGGAAGAAGCGCTGCCGGTGCGCTGGGCACTGATTCTGATTCTGCTGTTTGCGGTGCTGATTGCCGGTGTATATGGACCGTCTTATAATGCGGCGAACTTTATTTATGCAAACTTCTGAGGAAACTATGCGGACAAAAACAGGACGAATTGTAAAACTGATCGGATTTCTGGCTCTGGCATTTTTCCTGTGGCTTATGGTGCGGGATACGCTTGTCATGAAGCGGGATGACGGCATCACGTCCATGAAGATTTACTATGAACAGCCGGCAGATTCGGTTGATGTGCTGTTTGCGGGAAGCTCCCACAGCAGCTACAACATCGCCGCCGAAGAACTATGGAACGGATACGGCATCAGCTTTTACCAGCTGTGGGGTTCGAGTCAGCCGATGTGGAATACGTATCATTTCCTGATCGAGGCGTTCAAGACCCAGCAGCCGAAGGTGGTTATGCTGGATGTGTATGGGGCTCTGATGGAAGACGAGTACAGTGATGAGGCACGTCAGGCAACCAATACCCTGGGACTGAAACTCAGCCGCAACATGCTGGAAAACATCATGGTCTCTGCACCGAAGGAGCGGTGGGGCGAGCTGTTTCTCGGTCTGCCGATCTATCATGACCGGTTCTCCGAGTTGGCAAAGGATGATTTTATCTACTATCCATGGTCGAAGGATTCCGTGGATGAAAAGGGAAGCTTTGCGATTTACGGTACGCATGACAATGTGAAGTTTACCCCGGCAGACAGTGAGGAACGTCTTCCGCTTTCCGCCAAACAGGAAACGTGGCTCCGTAAGATCATTGCCCTCTGCGGAGAACGGAATATCCCGCTGGTTCTGATGGTGACACCGACCGTGGACCGTGCCGCAGAACAGGGATATTACAATACGATCTCTGATATCTGTGTGGAAACGGGCACGCCGTTCCTCAATATGAACCGGGTATCAGACGTGAAGATTCTTCCTTCCGATATCTCCTATGACGACTCCCATCTGAATATGACCGGTGCCCGCAAGACCGGAGCGTATCTTGCGGAATATCTTCATGCACACTATGAACTTCCCGATCATCGCGGCGAGGAACAGTACAGCAGCTGGGAATCCTATGCGCAGAAACGGGCAGCCGGCTATCTGCGTCTGCTGGAAACACCCCGGGAGATGGCAGAAGAAATCCGGCTTCAGAATTACAGCGTGCTTCTGGTCCGTTACGGAAACACAACCGGCAGAGAACATGCATTTAACGATCTTGTAAATCAGGATCTTCCGAAGAATGAAGGGTGCTGGCTGATCGAAGATCATGCAGTATCGGAAATTTCTTTGTCGCCGGAAGGCACTGCGAACGTTTATGATACAGATATAAGCATCTCCTTTTCAGACCGTTCCTTTGCGATCAGCCTGACGGTTGATCCGGTCTGGAAAGACGAGGGTGTCATCGCCGCGGTCTATGACCGTACGCACAGACAGTGGATCGATGCAGTTTACATTCCGGCGGACGAAGCGGAGCCGATGGAACATCTTGAATTCCGCAGCCGTCCGGACTGAACAACGCATGACAGCGCATCGTTGCGCTTCCATATAATTCTGGAGGATTGAAATGTATGAAGAAGAGCTTTGGACAGAAAACCATCATTACACCGCTGCCGGTACTGATTCTTGCGACGTATGACGAAAACGGCGTCCCGAATGCGATGAATGCCGCATGGGGCGGACAGTATGACGTCAACGAGATCTTTGTAAGTCTCTCCCGGCATAAGACAACAGACAATCTCCTGTTAAAGCAGGCCTTCACCGTAAGCTTTGCGACGGCGGATACGGTCATTGAGTCCGACTACTTCGGAATCGAATCCGGCCGCAAGGTAAACAAGATCGAAGCAGCCGGTTTTACCGTCACAAAGAGTGAGGTCGTGGATGCGCCGATCATCGATCAGTATCCATTGACACTGGAGTGCCGGGTTAAGGAACTGCAGGATGATACCAACGGCTATATCCTGATCGGTGAAGTCGTAAACATGACTGCGGATGAGTCGATCCTTACCGATGGTGAGGTGGACCTCGGCAAACTCAAGGCGATCTGCTTTGACAGTTCCGCAAACAAATATCGTGTCATCGGAGAGGCAGTCGGAGACGCGTTTGCCTGCGGCGCCGCACTGATCAAAAAATGACCTTTGATATTGTCATAAATCCCGCAGGCGGAGGCGGAAAGGCCGCACAGTTCTGGAGGTCGGTGGAACCGGAGTTTGAGGATGTCGCCTATGCCGTCCATTATTCATCGCTTGACCATGGGATCCGGGAGATTGTCCATGAACTGACGTCCCGCAAGCAGGAAGTAAATCTGATCGTGGTCGGCGGAGATGGCTCCATGAACGAAGCCGTCAACGGCATCGCGGATTTTTCCATGGTAAAACTCGGGTTTCTTTCCTGCGGCTCGGCGAATGATCTGTCAAAGGATGTCGGCACAGCGCCCACCGTCCATGAACAGATTGCCCTGATCAAGCAGGGAACGGAAGTGCGCCGGATCGATGTCGGTGAAGTGATCATGCATGA
>JAFOLE010000254.1 GCA_017419465.1 Solobacterium sp.
GAACCAGCGGGAATGCATGCCGGTTGCGCCGATCGATCCGACCTCTTCCTTGTCCACGAGGATGCAGCAGGACGTGCGCTTCGGAATCTTCATATCGAGAATCGCACGCAGCGAGGTATAGGCGCAGATGCGGTCATCATGGCCGTACCCCATTACCATGGAGCGGTCCAGTCCGAAGAAGCGGGCATGTTCTGCCGGTACGACTTCGATCTCCGCGGAGAGGAAATCATCCTCTTCAATGTTGTATTTCTCCTTGAGGAGCGCAAGCAGATTTGCCTTGATCGGATCTTTTTCTTCCCCTGCGGCAGGAATGGAACCGACGATGAGATCCAGTGCTTCGCCTTCGACCACTTCGCTTCCCTTCTTCTCGATCTGCTTTGCGGCAAGATGGATCAGGATTTCGCTGACACCGACAACCGGATCATCCGGATCTTCACCGATACAGATATTGACGGAGGAACCGTCCTTGCGCACGACAATGCCATGCAGTGCCATCGGCCGTGCGGTCCACTGATACTTCTTGATTCCGCCGTAATAATGCGTATCCATCAGCACAAAGCCGTCTTTTTCATACAGCGGCTTCTGCTTGAGATCCAGGCGCGGGCTGTCAATATGCGCGCCAAGGATATTCATGCCCTTGGTCAGCGGCTGCTCACCGATGACAAAGAGACACAGGTTCTTGTTGCGGTTGATCGCATACAGACGATCGCCGGGGTTCAGTTCACCGACCGAATCATGGATATTGGTGAATCCTTCCCGTTCCGCAAGTGCGGATGCTTCCTTTACAAATTCGCGCTCCGTTTTGGTCGCGTTCAGAAATGTGCGGTACTCCTCCGCAAATGCCATCGCCGCATCACGCGCTTCCGCATTATAGGTTTCCCAAACTGTCTTCATCGTTTTCCTCATATCTTTCCAGCGGTTTCATCCGCACTGCAGGTCCGCATACGGTCGCATGGATGCCGTCTGCTTTTTCTCTGCGGTCCGTGATCTTCAGAACCTGACGCAGATCTTCCAGCAGCGGCGTGTCTGCGTAAGGCACACAAACCCGCATCGTTTTTTCCGGCGGATACAGGGTATCCAGAATGCGTTCCAGCAGAGAACCGATTCCCTGCCCGGTCACAGATGACACCAGCATTCCTTCGCTCAGCGTTTCCCCGCTCAGCCTGTCTGCCTTAGTATATACCGAAATGACCGGGATATCATCTGCGCCGATCTCACGGAGCGTTTCCCTTGTCACTTCTGCCTTTTCTTCCCGGTTTGGATCCGCGACATCGATCACATGAATCAGAAGATCCGCAGAACGCGCGGAATCAAGTGTGCTGTGAAATGCCTCGACCAGCGTATGCGGCAGATCCGAGACAAAGCCGACCGTATCGTAAAGCAGAAACTTCCGGCCTTCCCAGCTGACGCTGCGCACCGAAGAGTCCAGCGTCGCAAACAGCATGTCATCCGCATATACCGAGCGCTCCTGTTTCTGATTGCATGCCAGTATCGCATTCATCAGGGAACTCTTTCCGGCATTGGTATATCCGACCAGCGCACAGCGGGC
>JAFOLE010000007.1 GCA_017419465.1 Solobacterium sp.
AGACATTTGTGCTTCTGAAGGAAAGGAAGGAACAGTAGTTTATGCCGAAGGTAAGTATTATTGTCCCGGTATATAACGCAGAAAATGCGATTGAACGCTGCATCGACAGTATTCTGAATCAGGAATATCAGGATTTTGAACTGCTTCTGATTGACTACGGGTCGAAGGACAGCAGTCCAGAGATCCTCGACCGGCGGGCTGCGGAAGATGACCGCATTATTGTGATCCACAAGGCAAACAGCGGGGTAAGCGATACCCGCAATACCGGTATCGACAAAGCCCAGGGAACATATATTCAGTTTCTGGATGCGGATGACTGGATTACCACCGATTCAACAAAGATGCTGGTGCGCACCGCCGAAGAGCGGGATGCAGATCTGGTGGTCGGCGAGTTTTATCGTGTTGCCGGGGAACATCTTTCCCGCAAGGGCAGCATTGATACGGACCGCGTACTCACACGGAAAGAGTATGCTGAATACATGAAGGCTTCACCGGCAGATTATTACTACGGCGTCATCTGGAACAAGCTCTACCGCCGGGACATTCTGAACCGGCACCATATCCGCATGGATAAAACCATCAGTTTCTCGGAAGACTTCATATTTAATCTTGAATATGTTCGCCATTGTGAGCGGATTGCTCCGCTGCGGCTGCCAGTTTATTACTATGTGAAGACAGAAGGCTCGCTTGTGACACAGAACATGAATGTACGAAAACTGGTTGAAATGAAGACGACGGTTTATCCGTATTATGACGATTTCTTCCGGGATGTGCTGAGTGAAGAGGAATACCGAAGAGAACGTGCGGAGATTTCCGCCTTTCTGATCAGCGGGGCGACGGATGAATTTGCTATTCCATATACGCCCGGTACGCAGAAGGTCGGTGAAGAGGTACTTCCGGTTTTCAGTACGGAACATACCAGTCTCGCCGGAGATCTTTATTATCTGAATAAACTCTATGAACGTTCTCTGAATACCGCAGCGCTGAAAAATGATCTGTCGCTGAATGATGTGAAGGTCTTCCAGGCCGTACGGGCACTGAAATCCGCAGATTCGCTGAAAGTGGTGTCCGATCTTTCCGGGGTAAATGAAACCAGTGTCATTTCCTCAGTTGAGACGCTTGCGGCGAAGCGGCTGATTCGTTTTACACTGCTTCCATTTGCGGCATCGATTGCGACCGATCACGGAGCCGGTCTGCTTCATGATCTCGACCATGCGGAAACCGATTTTGAGGCAGCCTGTTTCACCGAGCTGACGGAAGCGGAACAGAATGCCGTCCGTAAGTTCTTCCGTAACGCCGCAGATCAGGTGAGTCAGGACAGAGGGAATCATCAATGACGGAATGTATCAGTCAGCGTGCTGCGCTGTTTACCGGCGCGGATAACTGGACAAGCCGTGCAGACGAAGCGGATGGAATTCCATCCATCCGGTTCAGCGACGGGCCGCACGGCCTGCGCATTGAGCGTACTGCCGGGTTCGGGTTCAATGAATCCCATCCATCCACCGCGTATCCGACCGCATCCCTTACGGCATGTTCCTTTGACCGTGCGCTGCAGAAAGAGCTCGGGGAACATCTTGCGGCGGAATGTATCCGGGATGGCGTACAGGTACTGCTGGGGCCGGGAATCAATCATAAACGTGATCCGCGCTGCGGAAGAAACTTTGAATATTACAGTGAAGATCCGTATCTCAGCGGAGAACTTGGTGCCGCATATGTAAACGGGGTGCAGTCATGCGGTGTCGGAGTCTCCGTCAAGCATTTTGCGGGCAACTCCCGGGAATATGGACGCATGGTGGAAGACAGCATCATCGATGAACGTGCACTTCATGAACTGTATCTGGCGCAGTTTGAACGTGTCATCCGGCAGAGCCGCCCATGGAGTGTCATGTGCGCCTATAACCGTCTGAACGGGGAGTACTGTTGTCAGAACCGGCCCCTGATGTCGCTTGCGCGTGACCGATGGGGATTTGACGGTGTCTTTCTTTCGGACTGGGGTGCCGTCGCTGATCCGGTGGAATCGATACGTGCCGGTCTGAATCTTGAGATGCCGGGCGGAAATCACGGGAGCGCAGAACGTATCATCAATGCGGTAAAGCATCAGAACCTCGATCCGGCCGTTCTGGATGAGACTGCGGAACGAATCCGCCTGCTCGCAGAACGGACGGCACAGCCGCATTGTGAAGGTGCAGGGAATGATCATGAAGCGTTTGCCCTGAGGGCGGCACAGGAAAGTGCTGTCCTGATGAAGAATAACGGTGCACTTCCCATTGAAAAGCGGGATATGATTGCACTGATCGGTCCGTTTGCGCGTGATCCGCGGATTCAGGGAACCGGAAGTTCCAGAGTCAATGCGCACAGGCAGGATTGTCTGTATGATGCGATGAAAGACATGCGCGCAGTATTTTCGTATGCGCCCGGGTATTCGGTGAAGAATCATCAGCCGGATAATGCACTTGAAGAACAGGCGCTTGATCTGGCAGCACGGGCATCCAAGGTCATCGTAATGGCCGGACTTCCGGAAGGCGATGAAGCGGAAGGCTATGATCGTACCGGGATTGCGCTGCCGGAAAATCAGAACCGTCTGATACAGAAGCTTGCCCGAATCAACCGGAATGTCATCGTGGTTCTGCAATGCGGGGCACCGGTGGAGCTGCCATGGCGGAATGAAGTGAATGCTGTGTTATGCATGTATCTTGCCGGATGCCGCAGCGGGGAGGCTGCCTGGAATCTGCTCAGCGGCAGTGTGAACCCATGCGGGAAGCTGGCGGAAACCTGGCCGGTAACGCTTGCGGATGTTCCCTCGGCGGACTGTTTCCGGGAATCTCTCCTGCAGGTACAGTACCGGGAATCGATCTATACCGGCTATCGCTATTTTGATGCGGCTGAAATCGAACCTGCCTTTGCATTCGGGCACGGCTGTTCCTATACGACCTATGAATACCATGACCTTACCGTCAGAAACGAGGGACAGAAGGTTACTGCGGCCG
>JAFOLE010000255.1 GCA_017419465.1 Solobacterium sp.
ACCGAACTTCTCATCGTTCTTGCGGACAGATCCGTTCCCACTTATCTTTATGACGGAAGTCTGGTCATGGGCAACCTGATGAACGCGGCAGCCGATCTCGGCGTTGCGTCCTGCTGGATCCACCGGGCAAAAGAAGAGTTTGAAAGCGAAGAAGGCAAAGCCATTCTGAAGGATCTCGGCATCGAAGGAGACTATGAAGGCATCGGTCATCTGATTCTCGGTTATGCGGCACAGCCGGAAGCAGCACCTGCTCCGCGCAAAGCCGGCTATGTATACCGAATCTGAGTTTTCTGATCAATTATTATCAGCACAGAAAAAGAGACTGAACGGAGCTGTTTCCTTCAGTCTTTTTATAACGGAACCGGTGAACGGCAAAAAATACCGGATGTCAGAAGACGTGTTTCAGCGTCCGTGTTCCTTTTGCAGGATGTTCAGAATTTGCGGAATCTCTTCCAGGGAGCTGATATGAAATTCCGCCTGTGACTGATCAAACGGGAAGCGCGGATCCTTCAGTGCAGCCACATGTGCCCCGGCAGCACTGCCTGCCTGCACACCATAGGTTGAATCCTCTACGATCAGGCACTCCTCCGGCTGAACACCGATCTGATTCATCGTGAAAAAGTAGATTTCGGGATCCGGTTTGCTGCGGGCAAACTGCTCGCCGCTGACGATGCATTCAAAGCAGCTTTCGATGCCGCATTCCGCCATCACCTGCATGATATTGGAACGCGGACTGCTCGACGCAAGCGCGATGCGGTATCCGTCCTTCTTCAGTCCTGCAAGCAAAGACGGGACAGCAATGCGCATGATGGCGCGATAGTCCACTTCAACGCTGCAGGAGATTTCGTGCAGTTCCCGCAGAAAAGCCGGGTCGTTTGCGTCACGACCCAGCAGATCCGCGAGATATACCTTATCTTCCTTGCTGTCCATTCCCACCAGCGGATACAGATGTGTTTCTTTGATCCAGGGATATGTTTTCTGCAGGATGTTCGTCTGATGGCGGAGATATACGATCTCACTGTCGATCAGCACACCGTCCATGTCGAAGATAACGGCTTTGATCATAGCGTCAGATTCCGTCTCCGTCTTCCGGCTCGTCATTGACCGGCGCTTCCATACGGAAGATCGTCAGTGCTTCCTTTCCGGTTGCGATCAGGGCTTCCGCAAGCTCATCTGCGTCATTCGCCTCCGTATCCGCCATGTTTTTGATCACAAGATCCAGCAGAAGCGGTGCATTGGCGCCGGAGATGACCCGTACGCCGGGGCGGCTTACGCTGAGCGCAGCGGCTTTCATGTACGGTGTTCCGCCCATGATGTCCGTCAGAATGATTGTGACCGGGCAGCTGCTGTACTGATCCATTGCGGACGCAAGTTTCTGTTCCAGCTCTTCCGGTGTTGATGTATCCGTGAAGTCAATCGCAGTCAGCTGCACGCCGTTTCCTGCGAGAAGTTTTACATTGGCTTCCATTCCGGTTGCGTAATTACCGTGTCCGGTAATGATGATTCCAGTCATAGTGCCTCCATCGGCTGACCGGTTTCAGCGATCAGCCCGTAATTACGAATTAAATACCTGAAATTCAAATGTTTTTGTGCCGCCGTCCAGATACTCCCGGCTGAGATCGACTGCCCGCTCATACTGGTCGTAAACAAGGTTTTCGACAAACATGACCGGCGCATTCTTTGCGATTTCCAGCGCTGAGGAGATTTCGTCATCCGCAAGGATCGCGGCAATCTTACGATGCGAGCGTGCAATATGCACGCCGTATTCCGTCTCCATGACGTTATAAAGAGAGCGCACCGCAAAATCATAAGTGTCGATTCCGGGAAAAACAGACTCGGGCACATAGTTTTCCACAAGCACAAAGGGTTTCCCCGCCGCATAACGCATTCTTACAATATGCCGCACACGGCCGGTATAGGGTGCCTGATCCTTGAAAAGGACATCTTTGCCGTCAAGCCATTCCTCACGGAGCAGTATTGTTTCATGGGGAAGGCCGAGAATCGACATTTCCTTTTCAAAACTGTACTGCTTGTCGATAAAGCGTCCGCGGCTGTTGGATGCAAGAACAAATGTTCCGACACCCCGCTTGCGTTCCACATGTCCCGATTCGATCAGAGCATTGTATGCCTGGCGCACAACAGGACGTGAAATGCCGTACGCCGCGCAGAGTTCCTCTTCTGTCGGCATCTTTGCGCCGGCAGGAAGCGAACCGTCCATGATGGCGGTCAAAAGCCCCTGCCGAAGCTGTTCATATAACGGCATCGGAATGCCTTTATCCAGTCGTAGTCCTTTAATTGCGCCCATATCTGTTTCTCCGTTGTCTGCTGTCAGTCGCCGAATCCTCCGGGGGACAGAACATTCATTCGGGAGATGTTCTGTCCTGCAAGAAGCGCGTTTTCAAGCGTTTCCGACGGCATCCTCTTTCCCTTCCTCCAGCCGGATTTCTGCAGTTCACATACAAATCCCGCAAGAAAGGAGTCTCCAGCGCCCATTGTATCATGAGGAACAACCTGCTGTATCTGCTTCCGGAGAATCATCGATCCGTTCGAGATGATCTGCCCGGCGCTTCCCATTGTCGCCAGCACATGAATGATTCCATGTTCATGAAAGGGCCGCACAAATTCCGCAAATTCATCATCGGTCATCCGGCTGCAGGAAAACATCGCAAGATCGATCTTCCGGCAAACCGTATCGCAGTATTCCGGGGTGCGGTATTTTTCCTTTTCTCCGAAGTCAAACACAAACACCGGAGGAAGCTCCTCGACCGCTGGCAGCTGCTCAGGGATCTTCGCATTGCATGAACTGACGATCACATCCGCCTGTGAAAGAACCTGCATCAGGTCTTCACTTACCGTGACAGGGCCTGCCCATGCATCGCCTGTGACCACTTCGATAAACCTGCGTTCGCCGTCTGTCACTTCATAAACGCATTGTTTCGTCTTGGAATCTTTGATGACCGGACAGCGATCATACCGCACGCGGTTTTTTTCCAGTGCTTTTACAAGATGCGCTGCGTATTCATCATCCGCGAGATTTCCGATATACTCGGACTCTGCACCGCACCGCGCTGCGTGAACCGCAACATTGACCGCGTTTCCGCCGGGATGCACCTCTCCTTTATTCCGGTACACATCGACGCAGTTGTCTCCTAGCGCGATCAGTTTCATATCAGTAGTTCTCTTTCCTGTAATACCGTCGGATATCAAGGGAATGTCCCGTGATCTCCTCGATATTTTTGCTGATGCGCTGCAGAACCGCCGCCATCACAACCGGACTCAGGTACTGCCGGAACTCACTGCTGATACCGGGCAGTTCATAATCCTTTGTGTCAAAGCATGTCAGTTTCTTTGTATGGCGCTGCGCGAATTCCTTTACGCGCTCGTCCAGCACGCGGGTCGGTCCTTCGCCGAGCAGCAGTGTCATGCATACATCATCTTCCAGCAGTTCAAGTGTTCCGTGGAAAAACTCCGGGCTGGACACGCTCTTGGTGCGGATCCACTGGCTTTCCTCAAGAACGCACATGCTGTAGGAATAGGCGGTCGGCCAGAGATCGCCGGAGCCAACCCAGATGTTGTACGGCTCTTTATGATAGTCCAGCGCATACTGACGGCATTTTTCATCCGCCTGTTTGCGGACCTGCGCCAGCGCGTATGCAAGACCGTTCAGCCCATCCGCAAACTGCGGATAACTG
>JAFOLE010000037.1 GCA_017419465.1 Solobacterium sp.
ATCCGCTTTGTCCGGGATCACTTCCACATTGCGATCCTTCTGATCGAACATGATATGAAGCTTGTAATGGGCATCTGCGAACGCATTTCCGTACTGAACTACGGCATGCTGCTGGCAGAGGGAACACCGGCGGAGATTCAGACAAATCCGCAGGTTATCAAGGCTTATCTGGGAGAGTGACGGAACTATGCTGAATGTAGAAAATCTGGTCGTACGCTACGGTATGATCGAAGCGATCAAAGGAATCTCCTTTGAAGTAAAAGACGGTGAAATCGTCACCCTGATCGGCGCCAACGGTGCCGGAAAGACCACCACGATGCATGCAATCTCCGGACTGATCAAACCGGCTTCCGGTTCGATTTTCCTGGACGGAACGGATCTTACCAAGGTACCGCCGCACACCATCGTGACCCGCGGTCTTGCGCAGGTACCGGAAGGTCGTCGTGTCTTTGCACAGGAAACCGTTGAGGAAAACCTGACCCTCGGCGCATTCTTCCGCAAGGACAAGGATAAGATTGCGGCGGATATGGACAATGTCTATACACTGTTCCCGCGTCTGAAGGAACGCCGCACACAGCTTGCCGGAACGCTTTCCGGCGGTGAACAGCAGATGCTGGCAATGGGACGTGCTCTGATGGCTGATCCGAAGATCATGTTGCTGGATGAACCTTCCATGGGTCTTTCTCCGCTGCTTGTTTCCGAAATATTCAGTATTATAGAAGAGATCAATAAGAAGGGGACAACCGTGCTGCTCGTTGAGCAGAATGCGAAGCGTGCACTTGCGATTGCCCACCATGCATATGTACTTGAAACCGGAAAGATCACGCTCTCCGGAACCGGTGCTGAACTGGCAAAGGATGAACGTGTACAGAAAGCGTATTTAGGAGGATAAATCATGTACGTTAAGGATCATATGACCAGGAATCCGCAGACGGTTACCAAGGATGTCTCGATTTCCAAAGCTGTCGAGATCATGGGAAGAAACAATTTCCATCGTCTGCCTGTCGTAGATGAAAACGGAGCTCTCATCGGTCTTGTCACACAGGGCGTTGTCGAAGAGAGCAGCGGTGCGCAGTCCACATCGCTTTCCATCTTTGAACTGAATTATCTCTTGTCCAAGCGCAAGGTCAGCGACATCATGATCACGGACGTCAAGACAACCACCGAGGATGTATTTCTTGAGGAAGCCGCAAAGATCATGATCGACAACAACATCTCCGTCCTGCCGGTTGTGGATGACAACCGCAAGGTACTCGGCATCATCACCGAGAAGGACATGTTCCAGGCATTCGTTGATCTGCTTGGATACGGCAAACGCGGAACCCGCTTCGTCATCCGCTGCGTCGACCAGCCGGGTTATTTCCAGGGTATTTCCAAGCTCTTTGCGGATAATCTTGCCAACGTGGAATCCCTGGCGGTATTCCATACGGAAGAGCGCGGAACGGAAGTTGTCGTAAAGGCAACCGGTGAGATTCCGGTTGAGAAGATGCGCGACATTCTTCTGAAGGCCGGATATACCATTACCGAAATTGTCCAGACAACAATTGACGGCAAACGCGTCAAGCATCCTGTAAAATAAAAACGCGGAAGAGACGGAGAAATCCGTCTTTTTCCGGGAAGATAAACAAAAAGCTAACTATATAGAAATCAAGTAGTTTGGATGAAAAAGTGTGAAAATGACGAATTACTCGACTAGTTAGCCGTAAGTATATTTGTTGTTCTTTGAAATTGTGAATATGGATTGTAATAGCCACATTGAAAACAACTG
>JAFOLE010000038.1 GCA_017419465.1 Solobacterium sp.
ATCTGCCGGAGATGAAGAGGAAAGCATTCGTCCTCAGACATTGGATGAGTATGTCGGACAGGATGCACTGAAGGAAAACCTCAGGATCTTTATTCAGGCTGCGCTGCAGCGGAATGAAAGCCTGGATCATGTTCTGCTGTATGGTCCTCCGGGACTTGGAAAGACAACGCTTTCCTATATTCTTGCGCATGAAATGCACACCGGAATCCGCGTTGCCAGCGGGCCCAGCATTGAAAAGGCAGGCGACCTGGCGGCGATTCTTTCCGTGCTTGAGCCGGGAGACATTCTGTTTATTGATGAAATTCACCGGCTTTCCAAGGTCGTGGAAGAAGTGCTTTATCCGGCAATGGAGGATTTCTGCATTGATGTCATCGTTGGTAAGGAAGCGGGGAGCCGGAGCGTCCGTCTGGATCTTCCGCCGTTCACGCTTGTCGGTGCGACAACCCGTGCAGGTGATCTCTCATCCCCGCTGCGTGACCGGTTTGGTATTATTTCCAAACTGGAGTATTACACCAACGACCAGCTTGCGTCGATTGTCCGAAGGACATCACGCGTGCTCGGCGTAACGATTGAGGAACCTGCCGTTTATGAAATCGCCCGCAGAAGCAGGGGAACGCCCCGGATTGCGAACCGTCTGCTTCGAAGGATCCGTGACTTCGCACAGGTATGGAATAACGGTGTGATTACTTCGGAGATTGCCCGGCAGAGTCTGGACCGGCTTCATGTTGACTCTCTCGGTCTTGATGAAGTTGATATCCGTTATCTTCGCGGCATCATTGAACGGTACCACGGCGGTCCGGTCGGACTGGATGCACTGGCCAATGCGATCAGCGAGGAAACAACAACCCTTGAAGATGTTTATGAACCGTATCTGATTCAGATCGGCTTCGTTAACCGTACCAACCGCGGACGTGTGGCAACACCTGCCGCATACCGCCATCTTGGAATCCCGCTTCCGGGACATACCCAGGATTCTCTGTTCTGATAAGCAGCAGGCAATTGCTGCTTTTGTTTTATGATGCGATATCTGAATGCGTGCTAAAATGATGTCCATGAATGAACGTAATCCCCGCAGTAAACTCCGGCAGATGAAGCATCGTTATTTTGCGGCAACCGCAATTGTTTATCTTGTTCTCTTTTTTATTGCGTATCTTGTCTGTGAGATGCTGTTCATGATTCTGGAAGCAGCACCGTACACAAAATTTGCGGTGCTTCTGATGGTGCTGGTGATTGACGGAGTCGTTACGGATTACATTATCAATACACGTATGAAAAATCGCTGGCGTCGGGAAGCTCCGGATATCCTTGATGAGATCAAGGCACCCGAACCTGCTTATATTCCGGACGGTCCGGTAAATCCGGCGCCGTCGGATCAGGAGAAACCGGCGGAACGGAAACGGCTTCGCCGTACGCAGCACAAGGAACTGGAAAATGAACAGCGCAGTGCATCAATGCCTGCAACAAAGCCTGTGAAGGAAACTGCGGAGTCAGCCGATACGGTCAAACCGGAGAAGAAGGGGCTGAAAGGGCTGTTCCAGCGGAAGAATAAAACGGTTTCTTCAAAGAAGGAATCTTTATCCTCTTCTGCAGCACCGGCAGTGCCCGAATCAAAACCCAAATCGGATGACAAGGGTTCGTTTATGAAGTCCATCGAAGAGATGGATACTGTAGAGTTTGAAGATGCGGTGATCGATCTCGAACATCGGGTTGTGAACCAGGACAATACCGCAGTTAAGGATCACGAAGTACGCAGAACACGAAGACAGGCGGAAGAAATGATGCGGGAAGAAGCGGATGCTTCTGAGCTTTCCGCTGTACATGCAGAACAGCAGAACGAGAGACCGGTATCTTCTGAATCTGATCCGCAGGCACAGCCTGTACAGCATGAAC
>JAFOLE010000256.1 GCA_017419465.1 Solobacterium sp.
AGTTCCTTGATTTCATCCGTCGTCTTGTTTTCGGTAATGACTCCGTCAACGGAATGAATGATATCGCCGGCCTGCACGCCCGCCTTCTCTGCCGGGGAATCCCGGAAGACACGGGTAATGAGCTGAAGACCGTTTTCAAGATTGGTGAACTGCACGCCGATACCGACAAAGTCCCGGTTGATTCCCTGCGTGAATTCCATGATTTCTTCCGCGGACATGTATGCGGTGTGCGGGTCTTCTTCGTTTGTCGTCATCCCGACCAGTGCCTGGTCGACAAGACGTGTATCAATATCCTCAATGGAATCTGCGAAGTACCAGTAACGCCGCATGACGCCCATGACATTGGAAATCTTCTCGCTGGATTTCGCCTGTGTGACCGCAGTCACGCCATGGCGGACGTCATTGAAGAACGGAATCGGCCGGAAGCTTCCAAGCAGCCAGCCAAGCAGAAGCGCAAGCACGCTGAAAGCCACAAGCAGGATGCGCAGCCGGCGCGAAGAGCGCTTCAGCTGCTGATTCTGCTCATTCAGTTCATCTTCATACTGAAAGCGTTCCACGGGAATCCCGTGGCTCACTTCCAGTCCGTCGTTTTCTTCTGATACGTTTCGTGTCATGAAATTGCTTATTATCCTCCGAACAGAGATTCCGGCTTCACACGGCACGGTGCACTCGCGCCGTTCTCACACAGTCTGGACAGGCCGGCACTTCCCCAGCCGCATCCGAACGCAAGATCGCCATCCCAGGTTTTTGCATAGTTTGTAAAGTTCTCAGCCGGGCCGAGATAGAACACTTCGATATGGCAGTGCGGTCCGGAACTGTTTCCGGTGGAACCGACAAGACCGATCTGCTGGCCGGCCATAATGATGGTTCCCTTTGCGACAACCGATCCCTGCAGCATATGTAAATATTTGACCGCGTACAGGCCGCCGTTGATCTTTGTCAGAAGGTAGGCCTGGTTTCCGCCGCCCCAGGAGCCGCCGATATTGGCACCGCATCCGTTGCCAAGACCGCCGGACGAGCATCCGTCTGCGGAATGCAGGATGACGCCGTTACCGACCGCGACAACACGCGAACCGGCCGGGCCGGAGAAGTCTCCGCCAAGGTGTACACCGCCGCTGGCATAGTGCCAGGTACCGGCATACGGATTGATGTGAACGGACGGCACCGGATAGGTCCATCCAGCAGTCGCCACGACTTCATTGAGCTTTTCGGAAATGCTCTCCATGAGTTTCTGGATCTCTTCGATTTCCGCCGCATAACGGTTGCCTTCCGCTTCGAGGTCGGCACTCCGCTGCTGGTATTCCTGTTCAATGACCTGCGCCTGATACATCAGGGACAGATATTCATTCTGTTTTTCGACAACTTCGTCTTTCCGCTTCTGGAGAAGTTCCTTCTCCGCTTCCACTTCTGCCTTGTCCTTGTTGAGCTGTTCGATCAGATCCGCAAGGTCTTCCATGACCTTGGTGTCATAGGCGGTGATGTCCGAAAGACCGTTGGCGATACGGACAAAGTCTTCAAAGGTGCTGGCACCCATGAGAATATCGAGATACTGGTTCAGCCGCATCGTGCGCTGCTGAATGACCATGCGTGCCTTGATCTTTTCCTGGGCGGCATCGATCTGGGCCTGATTCTCTTCGATCCGTTTTGTCAGATCCTCGATCTTCTTTTCACTGACCGCAATCTGACCGTTGATGTCCGCGATTTCGGTATTCAGGGACGCTGCCTGCGCCTGGTATTCCGCAACCTTTGCGGCATAGTAAAGAATGTCTGCCTTGATTGCCTCACGCTGGCTTTCAATCTCCTTGATTTTCTCATTCAGGCTGGCTGTGGAGTTGGACTTGGTCTGGATATAGGCCATACACTGGCTCTTCTGCGCCTGTGTAAGCTCATTCGGACCGGTACAGAGATTTGTCCAGTACTCATCGTCCGAGTAGTCTTCCTCCCCGGAAGATGAAGGGGCTTCAGTCTCCTCCGATTCCCTGGTTTCTTCCGATTCCTTGGTTTCCTCGGTTTTCGTGGTCTCGGCGGTGGTTTCTCCGTCTTCCTTTTCCCCGTTTCCCTCGGCATGAACCGGTGAGAGCACCGATACGGACAGCAGCACAGCGATGAGCAGTTTTCGCAGCTGTCTGCTCATCAGCGTTTCCACCTCAGATACTTACCGACGGAGAAGAACGATCCAAGCAGACCGACCACCACGCCGATGGCGAGCAGAATCGCACACGCGGTCGGCAGGAACTGTTCGGGCGGGATCAGGCTGAACATTCTGGAAATCAGATAGCCGCCGGTAAACTTATATACCGAGCGGTACATGTAATACGTCAGAATAATGGGCGGAATTGCGCCGAGTGCACCGATGATCACACCCTCCACCACAAACGGAGAGCGGATGAATCCGTTGCGTGCACCGACATTCCGCATGATCGCAATTTCATCAGCCCGTGCCATGATCGTAAGCTTGATCGTGTTGGCAATCAGGAAGATGGCAAGAATGGACAGCGCCAGGGCAAGCAGACCGCCGCCGGTGCGGATCGATTCCAGCATGTTCACAAGCTGAATCGCAGATGCGCCGCCGAAGTTGACGGACTCAATGCCTTCAATCCCCTTGATGGACTCCGCCACCGACTGCAGATTACTGCCGTCACGGACGGTGACGTAGAACGCGTCATGCATGGGGTTATCCTCTTCGAACGGACGGAACGCTTCCTTTGTGCGCTCATCCGTAAAGGAATTGAGATAGTACTGGAACTCCTCTGCCTTGCTGGAGAAGGTGACCTTGTCAACGCCGTCAATCGCCTGAATGGCAAGGCTGATGCGGTCTTCATTCTCAGCGGATTCGTAATCATATCCAACCGTTGCGGAAATCTGAACGGACTGTTCGATTCCCTTCGTAAAACGGCTGACATTCATGGTGAAAATCAGAAACAGGCTGATGATAATCAGCGTAATCGTAACGGCGGAACCGGACTGAAGCGACATGGCACCGTGCCGGAACACCCCGAGAAAGCCTTCTTTAATCGGTCTCCAGATTCTACTGATCATGCTGGACATAACCTCCTTCTTTCAGGTCGGCAACGATATGGCCGTGCTCAAGCACAATGGTGCGTTTGCGGTGCTTGTTTACGATCGTCAGGTCATGCGTGACCATCAGGATCGTCGTACCGTATTCCCGGTTGATCTTGTCAAGCAGCGCCATGATTTCATCCGACATGGACGGGTCAAGGTTGCCGGTCGGCTCGTCCGCAATCAGAACCTTCGGACGGTTGGCAATCGCACGGGCAATCGCAACACGCTGCTGCTGGCCGCCGGAAAGCTCACGCGGAAAACTGTTGCCCTTCTCATCCAGACCGACGAGGTTCATGACTTCACGCACACGGCGGCGGATCAGCGACTTGGGAAGATTGATGACTTCCAGCGCATAGGCAATGTTTTCGAATACCGTCTTGGACGGCAGAAGCTTGAAGTCCTGGAATACGACGCCGATATTGCGGCGGTAAACCGGAACCTTGGAATGCCGGAGCTTTCCGACATCGATACCGACAACGGAAACCTTTCCCTTGGTCGGGATCTCCTCGCCGTCAAGCAGCTTGATCAGCGTGGATTTACCGGAGCCGGTCGGACCGATGATATATACAAACTCTCCCTGTTCGACAGAGAGGTTGATATCATAAAGCGCGTTGACGCCGTTTTTATACTTTTTATAGACGTGACTGCATTCAATCATCTGAACCCTCCTCAGAAACAATGTTCTCTATCTGAAGTGATGTGCCGGCAGGCAATTATGAAAAGGCCGCTCTGCCGCAATCTTATATATTATAAAGTAAGGCAGGTTCTTTTCCAAGCAATACCGGAACCTGCCTTTTGACGTACAGAATGTCAGATACGGAAGGTAAATCCTTCCCCGTGCATATCCGTCGCATCCGTGGTGATCACAAATGCGGCCGGGTCGTGCCGGTTTACGATTTCCAGCAGACTCGGATACTGTTTCTGGTTCACGACACAGAGTACAACCTTCCGGTCCTTCCTTGACCAGCCGCCCTGTCCTTCCATGAGGGTGACGCCGCGGTTGAGTTCTGCCTGAATCTCCGCCACGATGACTTCCCACTGGTCGGAGATGATCTGGACGCTCTTTGCGACCGAACCTTCACCGATGGACAGCACCCGGTTGATCGCATAACTTGTGACAAATACGGAAATCAGACCGACAAGCACCGCCTCAACGCCATAGGCAAAGTAGCCGAGCAGTACGGTCAGACCGTCAATGATCAGTACGAGCAGGGATACACGAATCCCGGTCAGTTTGTTTATGACCAGCGGCGGAACATCCATTCCGCCGGTGCTTGCGCCGGCACGCATGACCATGCCCACCCCGATGCCGCCGAGCAGTCCTCCGTAAAACGAAGCCAGCAGCGGTTCAATCTGCGGAATCACCAGCGTTTTTGCGAGGATACTGTTGAATACCGGGTACAGCAGCGAGGAAAAGACGGTCGTAATAAAGAATTCCTTTCCGAGGATCACCGATCCGATCACCAGCATCGCCAGGGTAAGGATGTTTGCGGACAGGGTTTTGTCCAGATGGGTAAACGGCTGAAGGGCAACCGCAATACCGGCGACACCGCCGGAAAGAATATCAAAGGGAATAATAAACATCTGTACGGAAACGCACAGAAGAAAGGTACCGGCCACGATCAGGGCCGCTTTTTTCGTCTGTTTCATGAGGTTGGGTGTTCTGTTCTCCATGGTTGTCATTGCATGCCGCATTATATCACTTCGCCCTGCTTTCTATAAACCCCGCTAGGAGCGGGTGTGTATGCGTTTTTTGGAAAAAGGCGTATGATAACCGGTAATGCGGGGAGGTGATGTTTTTTATGAAACCACGCAGACACTGGTGGGTGTGGATCATTGTCGGTCTTTACATCTGGATGATCTTCCGCAATTCCCTGATGATAGCGGAGACGTCTTCCGCGCTCAGCGCAAAAGTCGCATACCGGCTGATTGCCGTTATCAACCGATACGGATTCTATATTGATTTCTTTACGTTCCATCACTATGTGCGCAAGCTTGCGCACTTTGCGGAGTTTGCCGGACTCGGCTTTCTTGTCACGATGGCAATGCATATCTGTCCGCTGTTCAAAAGCCGGTTTCTCAACTTTGTACTGTTTCTGATTGCCATTCCTGCAATCGATGAAACCATCCAGCGGTATGTGGACGGCCGAAGCAGTCAGTACTTTGACATGGTGATCGACGGCGGCGGATTTCTGTTCGGCGGACTGGTCTGTTATATTCTGATTCTGATCATCAAGGATCTGTTATTCCGTAAAAACCGGCAGGAGAAAACCGCATGAACAAAGAAGAAACGCTTGCGGTTCTGAACCGGAACGGAATTGAATTTGAACGCTTTGAACATCCGGCCATCTTCAATATGGAAGAGGCATCGCACATCGATCTGCCCTGGCCGGAAGATGAAGCGAAGAATCTGTTTGTCCGGGATGACAAGAAACGGAATTATTATCTGATCACCGTCAAAGGCGACAAACGTGTAGATCTGAAACAGTTCCGGAAGGAACACAGCACCCGGGCCCTCTCCTTTGCGTCCGCGGAGGATCTTCGCGCAAAGCTGAAACTGGATCCGGGATCGGTCACACCGCTCGGATTGCTTAACGACGAATCAGGAAGTGTGATCCTGTATCTGGATGCCGCGTTTCTGGAAGGAAACGCGATGATTGGTGTGCATCCCAACGACAATACCGCTACCGTGCATCTGAAAACAGACGATCTGATCCGTCTGTTGGAAAAACACGGTACACAGGTAAATCTCATACCCATATCACAGTGAATTGCAGGATTCCGGCAGACACCGGAATCTTTTCTATTCTGAAATCAGGAGCACACTGGTCCTGGTCATAGTAGGAAGATAACCTTCATCAAACATATGATTAAGAGGTCAGGAGCACCAGTGGTTCCTGGCCTTTCTGCTGTAGGCA
>JAFOLE010000257.1 GCA_017419465.1 Solobacterium sp.
ACAAGCGAGAAAGAGCCTGTCATCTTACTCTTTCTTTATCGTTGTCAGCAGGACCACCTTACAGACTGTCTGCCTGCAGGCTGGTATGAGGCCAACGAGCTGACTCTCTTGCCCCATTCTAGATAAAAGACAGGTACTATTTTGTGAGTGATTACGGGAAATGTCAACACTCTTATGCAGTCTGTATGCGGATGTCAATGCATCGAAGGCAGAGAACTGAGCTATAATTAATAACAGTTATGAAAGACCGTTTATCCCAGGAAGCAAAACAGAATATTCTTGTGCTGACAATCAGCGGTGTTTTGATTGCGACATTGTGCTTTGCGTTCATGAACTGGGATTCGATTGCCGAATTTATAGCGAAGATCTGGACTGCGATCGCGCCGTTTGTCTGGGGATTCTGCATTGCCTTTGTTCTTTCGCCGTTGCGCCGGCTCTGTGAAGACAGGTGGCTGAGCGGGGTGACAATGTCCAAACGTGTGAAGCGGACCCTTTCGGTTGCGTTCTCACTGGTCCTGTTCATTCTGATCATCATGCTGTTCTTCTATGTCCTGATTCCGCAGCTGACAAGCAGTTTTGAGACCCTTGCGGCGTCCATGGACGGCTATGTGAGCACGCTGGAAAAATTCCTTGACCGGGTCAACCAGAGCAAGGAAGCGGATGAGATTCTGATGACGCTGTATGATACGGTGAAGAACAACATCACGAACTGGGTAAGCGGACCGACCGCCCTTGTGACAAAGGTCCTCTCCTATTCCGTAACCATCGTGCGCGGCGTGTTCAACTTCTTTGTCGGCATGATCATTGCGGTCTATATGTTAATGGATCAGGAACGCTGGATCAGTCAGTTCAAAAAACTGACCTATGCGGTTCTTTCCACGGAACGTGCGGAAGAGCTGTTCCGTGTCGTGAACCTCACCGCAAAAATGCTGGACAACTTCATCTTCGGCAAGGCACTGGATTCTCTGATCATCGGTCTTGCGACTGCAGTGTGCTGCGGACTCATGAAGATTCCGTATACCCCGCTGATTGCGTTTATCGTCGGCATCACAAACATGATTCCGGTCTTCGGTCCGTTTATCGGCGCGATTCCGTGTGCGTTTATCCTGCTTATTATTTCACCGGCCAAGGCGCTGGAGTTCGTCATCTTTGTGATCATCCTCCAGCAGGTGGACGGCAATATTCTCGGTCCGTATATTCTCGGCGATTCGATGGGTCTTCCGCCGCTGTGGGTCATGGCCGCAATCATCATCGGCGGCGCAGTCTGGGGCGTGCTCGGCATGTTCCTGGGAGTTCCGCTCTTCTCAGTAATCTATGTTCTTGTCCGCGAATTTGTGGTAAAGCGGCTCAGGGAACGGCGAATACGGGTAAGCTGAAACAGATGACGGGGAAACCCGTTTTCTTTTTGCCCGAAACAGAGGAGCAGAAATGCTTTTGTTCATCCCGGGAATCCAATATAATATTCGCGTAGTACATATCAACAGGAGGATAAAATGAAAAAGCTATTTGCAGTTCTTACCGCAGCAGCTGTGACACTGTCACTGGCAGCCTGCGGCACAGGCTCCGGCTCTGCAGAACCCGCGGCAGAAGGCTCCGGTGTATCCGGAACATTTGAAGCCCAGGCGGCAGGACAGGGCGGCGAGGGAAATCCCGTTACCGTCCGTCTGACACTGGAGAATTCTGTGATCGTCGGATGCGAGGCGGAAGGTCCGGGTGAGACCGAAGGCATCGGATCCAAGGCGATTGATTCCATGCCGGGCGCAATCGCAGAGAGCGGCTCCATCGCAGTGGATACCGTTTCCGGCGCAACCGTTACCAGCAACGCAATTCTCACGGCAGCTGCCGCAGCACTCGAGAATGCCGGACTCAATCCGGAGGATTACAAAACCGCAGCGGAAGGCGCAGGCGCATCCGCAGCGGCTGAAGATGTCACAAAAGACTGTGACGTTGTCATCGTCGGCGCCGGCGGCGCAGGCATGACTGCGGCAATCGAGGCAAGCGATCT
>JAFOLE010000258.1 GCA_017419465.1 Solobacterium sp.
AAGTGGTCATTGGTAATCGTTCCTTTGTTTGTTTGAGCACTTACACTGTAACGATTTATCAGTGACTTTTATATTCTTGACTTATAGAACTTGACTTCTATATTGCTATATTGAACGACCCATCAATTGGGCAGAAGGATCAAAAAAGAACTGTTTTATCAGGAGTGACTGCGATGCGTGATGAAGGAAACAGACGAATATATATCCTGTCTCCGGCATATTGTCTGAGAGGATGGAAACTCCTGCCGTTCGGCATAACACAGGCCTTGGGGACGAATACTGAGTTTGTGGATAAGGAAACCTATGCGCTGATGCTGGACTGCGATGGCGAGACATTGATTGACTATGATGCGCTGAGTGAGAAACAGAAAGCCTGGTATGACTTCTGGGAAGAACAGAATGTCATACAGCGCTGTACGGAGAAGAAGCACCTTCTGCCGTATCAGGAATATAAAGCGTATGACTGCCGCTATAAATCTTCCATCAGCTGGTCCATTACCGGAAAATGCAATTATTCCTGCAGGCACTGCTTTATGTCGGCACCGCACGCCTTAACCGGAGAACCGTCCTATGAACAGCTGATGACGATGCTGGACAGTTTTGAGCGGTGCGGAATCCGAGGAATCGGGCTGACCGGCGGAGAACCGCTGATCCGGCCGGATTTCTGGCAGCTGGTTGATGAGATCCGAAAGCGGGATATGTTTATCACGACAATTTACTCCAACGGGAAACTCGTTGATGACCGCTTTATCGAAGAACTGGAAAAACGGGATCTTCATCCGGTTGTCCAGCTGAGTTTTGACGGAGTCGGACACCATGATTGGATGCGGGGCGTAAAGGGTGCTGAACAGATCGCTGTGGTTGCTTTCCGGCGCTGTCAGAAACATGGCATTCGTACCTCAGCATCCATGGCCATGTGCAGGGAAAGCGCCCCCAGCATACGGGAGACGGTAAAACTGCTCGCATCGGTCGGCTGCCCCAGTCTCAAGATTAACAATGCCTCACCGCAGGGAGAATGGAAGAACGAGCCGGAGCACTACCTCACCGATGCCGAAGCAAATCAGATTTATCTGGACTACATTCCGTACTTCTTTGAGGACGGGGCTCCGCTCTCACTGGTTCTCGAAGGGCTCTTTCACTACAACACGGAAGAGAAGGTCGAACAGGGCATGTATGAAAAATGGATTCCCGAGGCAAACTTTGCGGATGCGCCGATGTGCGCGGTTGTCCGCCGCAGTATGTATGTCTCACCGGAGGGCAATGTGCTTCCGTGCATGTCGCTTGTCGCTACGCCGATTGAAAAGGAATTCCCGAATCTTCTGAATCAGCCCCTGGAAGAGATTCTCGATGACCCGTCGCATTACATGAGTGTGATCAATTTCCGGATTCAGGATTTTATGAATCACAATCCGGAGTGCAAGGAATGCGAGTACCGTGAAGCCTGCTGCGGAGGCTGCCGGGCTACCGCGCTGATCACCTCCCCGGATGATTATCTTGCAAGAGACATGAAAGCATGTGAATATTTCAGAGGCGGCTGGAAGAAGAAAAAAGAAGATGTCCTGCGGGCAATCGGACGGGAAGACCTTATTGTGAAAAGAACACCTGTGAAGTACACTGAAAACGGAAAATAACAGAAAGGACTTTGATCATGACACCTGAAGAGAAGAAAAAACTGCTTGAATCCAAACTTTCCGATGAAGAACTGAAGGCCATCGGCGGCGGGGTGACAATCAATTGGCCGGCCGAGTGCGTGTCTACCGTAAAAGACGGAGAAAACTGTCCCTTTAACGATGCGTGTTATTATCTGAACAACCAGTATACGCGCAGTTACAAGAAATATGGCTGCTCTGCGACCGCAACCGTGGGCGGCACCTGCGCGTCCAACGACAACTGCAGAACATTTGAGATTGTGTATGACTGGGTATACTGATCCTGAATGCGCAGGAAGAGAGACCTGCAGAATATGCGACACAGAAGAGCAGAGTCCGTGTGGAACGGATTCTGTTTTTTTCTGTGAACCATATTTGCGGTCAATCCATACAGGATGCGGTGCGTCAGGGCAGGAAATCCGATATGATGGTGTATGGTGAAGCCAAAGCAGAAATCGAAAAAGAAACCGCGCACGCTGAACCGTCTGATGCGGATCGCAGCGCTGATCATAACGATTGGGATGGCAGTCCTGTTCGGACTTGGGTTCCATAGTTTTTTTGTGGTTCCGCCGCAGGCAAAAAAGGAAGCTGAAGAAATTGAACGAACTCTGAGGGAACAGCAGGAAGCGGAGGCGGAACGCAAGCGCCTCCTGCAGGAAGAAAGGGCACGCCAGGAAGCCGAACGGAAACGGAAGGAAGAAGAACTGGCAAAGTATCCGCTGAAGGCAATGTATGAGGATGCCGCAGAAATGAACGTGGTCGGAATCGGAGATTCCGTCATGCTGGGGGCAGTGAATGCCCTGTATGAAGAATTCCCGAACGGCTATTTTGATGCGGTATTCGGACGGACCATGTATGACGGAAAGAAGGTTACCTCATGGATGGCGGAACAGGGAACGCTTGGGGATGTCGTGGTATTCTCCCTTGGCACCAACTCCTATATTGAAGAAGCGGATGTCGAAGAACTGATCGGATACTGCGGGGACCGCCCGACGTTCTGGATGACCACCGTCGGAGTCTCGAATGATTCCAATGCGAAGACACGGGATGCCATCAGCCGGTATGAAAATGCCTTTATCATCGACTGGGAAAGCGAAGCCACAGAGCATCTCAGTACCTATATTCTTGCGGATGGTCTGCACCCTACGCCAGAGGGCGCAGCGGCCTATGCACAGCTGATCCATGACACGATCAATGAATGCGTGCTGAATAAATAACAGGTGACCATGGGCAAACAGAGAGCGTCAAAATCAAAACAGATCGTCGGACTGGATGGCCTGCGCACACTGGCAGCCGTCGGAGTCCTGCTCTTTCACATGTTTCCGCGCACGGTGAAGGGCGGATACTTCGGTGTCATCCTGTTTTTTGTGATCAGCGGATTTCTGACCGCATACAATGAGGTTCGCAAAGGCGGAACTCCGATTCCCGCGTATTACAAAAAACGCTTCTTCCGGATTTATCCGTCGCTGATCATCATGCTGTTTATCAGTGTGGAAGTCATCGCACTGATTGATAAATTCAAATTGCTGAATGTTCAGGAGGAAGTCGCCAGCGTTCTGTTTGCGTATAACAATTACTGGCAGATCTCCAAGAGTGCGGATTACTTTGCCAACCTGTCTGCCAACTCGGCATTTACGCATCTCTGGTATACCTCCATCCTGATTCAGTTTGAACTGGCATGGCCGCTGCTGTACCGACTGTTCAAACATTTCAAACAGGGGCATACCATGTTTGGTATCCTGACCATTGTCTCCATGGCAGTGCTTCCGATCGCATCGCTTTCCGGAAGTATGTCACAGTCCATGCTTTACTACAGCACGCTGACCCGGATCCATGCGCTGTTCATCGGTGCCTGGCTTGGCTGGCAGCGCGCCCAGGCAGAAACGCACCATATCCGCAGAATGAAGCCGTTACCGGTACTGCTTATATCCGCAGGGTTTCTTGTCGGAAGTATTGTGATCTATGCAATTGCGGGCGGAGAAAACCTATGGGTATACCATTGGGGCATCGTGTTTTACGGGGTGCTTTGCGGACTGATCGTGCGGATGCTGAGTCATGCGGATGCGAAGGCCGGTGTGATTCTGGATTATCCAATCTGTCATTTTGTCAGTACCTACAGTTATGAAATCTACTTATGGCAGTATCCGGTGTTGTTTGCGGCCGGGCTGCTGAAACTGGAAAAGCACTATATCCTGCAGCTTCTGGTGATTCTGTTAGTCAGTGTCTGGAACCATGAAGTTCTGGCATTTGTACAGCGGCTTTCGGCACGCCGGAAACGAAAGTAAGACAAACGAACCACAATGTATCTCAACACAAGAGGGGGAACGACAATGAAAACCATGCTTGAAATCATGACCTCACAGGAGGGCTACTGTAACCGGCATACCGACAATCCGTCACAGCTTCAGAAAAAGGCAAAGACGTTATGCTGGGAATATAATCAGACAAGCCCGGACGATGCGGAGCGGCGCGCCGAAATCCTGAAGGAACTGTTCGGAGACTGCCATCCGTTAACCTTTATTGAACCGAGTTTCCACTGCGACTACGGATTCAATATTCATACGCACGGACTTACCGTCATCAACTACAACTGTGTGATTCTCGACACCTCGCCGGTCAATATCGGTGCCAATGTCTTTATCGCGCCGGGCACGGTCATTGCCTGTTCGGGACACGCGATCCTCTCAGAACAGCGCGCCGAAGGAATCGGCTCCTCTGCGCCGATTACAATCGGGAATGATGTCTGGATCGGCGCCAACTGCACGATTACCGCCGGGGTGACGATCGGGGACGGATCGATCATCGGTGCCGGAAGCGTTGTGACAAAGGATATTCCATCCGGCGTCATCGCCGTCGGCAATCCCTGCAAAGTCATGCGTAATGTTACAGAGAACGACCGATGTGAACCGCTGTCCTTCTGACGAAAATAAAAGAAGAAAAACGGAACGCAAGTGCACGGGCAGGAACATCCGTGAACTTATGTTCCGTTTTCTTATTTGTGCTTATGGGTGCGCAGGACATGCGCGCAATGTTACGATAAAGAAAATGAACAGTCCCTCTGGGAGGAAGGAGTACGACCATGCGGAAACAATCATCCATCATCATCGGCTGTATGCGTCTTGCGGGCAAGACACCGGAAGAAATGGCGCGGTTCATCCATACGGCATCCGACTGCGGTCTCAGCTGGTATGACCATGCGGATATCTACGGACAGGGACAGAGTGAACGGGTATTCGGGGAAGCCCTTGCGCGGGACTCCTCGATTCGAAGGGAAGATCTGATCATTCAGTCCAAATGCGGGATATGCAAGGGATACTATGATCTCTCCAAAGAACATATCATCGAATCCGTGGAAGGCATCCTGACCCGCCTTAAGACGGATTATCTTGATATCCTCCTCCTGCATCGGCCCGATGCACTGGTGGAACCGGAAGAGGTCGCCGCCGCATTTGATGAACTGGAAGCCTCCGGCAAGGTGCGGGCATTCGGTGTCTCCAACCATAAGCCATCCCAGATCGAACTGTTAAAGAAATATGTCAGACAGGATCTGATGTACAACCAGCTTCAGTTCTCGCTTGCGGTCTCCAATATGGTCGCAAACGGAATGGAAGTGAATATGGAAACCTCTGGTTCCTATGATCATGACGGCAGTGTGCTGGATTACTGCCGCATCCATGACATTACCATTCAGGCATGGTCACCGTTTCAGAAGCCGGGATGGAAAGGCGTGCTGATCGGCGATACCGAATACGCAGAACTGAATCAGGTGCTGAATGAACTGTCCGTCACCTATGACTCCACACCGACAACCCTTGCGGCCGCCTGGATTCTCCGCCATCCGGCCGGGATCCAGATCATTACCGGCACCGCAAATGAAGACCGCTTACGGGAAATCAGTGCGGCGGAGTCCATTGAGCTCAGCCGCGAAGACTGGTACCGCATGTATCTTGCGGCCGGACATATTCTGCCATGAAAAAGGCCTGCGGACGGCAGGTCTTTCAAATACGATCTGATCAATGCCGGGGATTACCAGACAGCGATCCGGTCTTCCGGCGCAAGATACATTCCGTCACCTTCTTTGACATCGAAGGTTGTGTAGAATTCTTCAAACTGCTGAACCGTCGCATTGGTCCGCAGATAATGAAGCGGATGGGAATCATAATTCAGATTGTTCTGTTCTGCTTCATAGGTGTTGATTCTTGACCAGTTCTGCGCGTAGGCCTTGAAGAACGCTTCATAGTCGAAGTTTTCTCTGGTCTTTGCCATTTCCAGCAGAACCTTCATTCCGCCCATATCCGCAATCGCTTCGGTCTGGATCTGACTTCCGCTGATCGGCTGGCCTTCCCAGGCAGTCATCTTGTCATAGTAGTCGATCAGACGCTGCGCCCGCTTCTGGAACGCTTCATAATCCGCATCGGTCCACCAGGAGGACAGATTTCCGTTCTTGTCATACTGGGCGCCGCTGGTATCGAAGGCATGGCTGATCTCATGGCCGATGATTGATCCGTAGGTGCCCATTAAGATTTCTTCCGGCTCGCCGGCTTCATAGAGCGGATCTCCGATCATGCCGAGGATCATGTTTATAGAATTGTCGGACGGGTTATAGTATGCGTTCGGCTCCAGGATATCGAAGTCCCAGATTTCCGGATCCACTGTTCCGTTTGTTCTTGAGACATTGAGCTGTGTATTGTACATATCGATCGCTTTTCTGCACTCATAGTAGGAAAGACCTTCGAGATCAAGCTTGCTGTAATCTTCCCATTTGTTCGGATACAGGGCGTTGATGCGCAGATGATCCAGCTTTTCGACTGCCTTTTCCCGTGTCTCTTCCGACAGCCACTCTTCCTGTTCCAGCACAGTGCGGTAGGTATCCCGGATTTCCACGCAGAGATCCGTGATCTGCTGTTTCAGCTCTGACTGGTCATAGGAATCAAGATATGCCTGATCCATGGGGGCGGAAAGCTCACCGCGAACCATATCAAATGCGGCGACCTTGTCATCCTGGCGGCCGGTTGCGCCGGACTGGGCGTTGTCTGCGTCAATGGAAGCCTGATAGGCATCGCTGTCCAGCAGGTCAGCTGCGGTGACAACGGCTTTTACGATCATCAGGTTTTTGATCGCATCCAGGCGGTCTTCGGTATACAGCTCGTTAAGACGCTCGAGATATGCCGGATTCATCACCATGTATTCCTTTGCGCCGCCGAAGCCGCATCCATCCATGATGTCCAGCAGCGGGAACGCGGTCATCATCGCATCGACTTCTTCCGGTGTGCGGATGTTGTTGATGCGGGAACTGAAGTCCGGGCTGTACCGGTCTGTGACCGAATAACAGACATCCGCGACCTTTGCCTCGGATTCAATGGCCCGATCAAACATTTCCTTTGCCTGATCTTCCGTATAGCCAAGCCGTGAAAGCAGTGTCTTAACCAGCGTCATCTTTGCATTGTACTTCCGGTCGCCTGCCTCGGTGCGGGTCTGGTATTCCGACGGGTCGGATAAAAGCAGACTCATTTCCGCTACGACCGTCGCATATTTTGACGCATCGTTAAACGATGTCATTGTGCCGCATCCAAACAGCGACGTAACGCCGAATGAGGCCTCGGGATCCGCAAGGAATGCGTTCATCTCCTCCAGAGAGGAAATGGCGCTGACGCGGTCGATGATATCCTGCAGGGGCGTCAGACCGACTTCATCTCTTGCCTGCCAGTCCAGGAAGGCATTGTACAGTGTGCGGACCAGCTGCACATTATGGGAATCCGCATGATCCGTTCCCTCAAGCAGTGCGATCGCACGCTTGTCGAGATTGTCCTTTACCTGATCGAAGATGAGCAGGGCTGATTTTCCTTCCGGAAATTCCGAATTGACAAGCCAGTCTTTGTTTACCGAATAATACAGGTCCTCCTTCGGGGAGAGCGTGATATCCGCAGAGATGTTCTCCTTCAGATCAAAGTCGGTCCAGGGAGTTCCGCCCTGTCCGCGCACTGCGGCTGCCGGTTCTGTTTCCGGCTGTGCGGATGCCGCTGCGGTTTCTTCCGGGGCCGCTTCGGCTGCGGTGCCTTCTGACGTTGGCGTACCGCAGGCTGAGAAGAGAGATGCCGCAAGCAGAGCCACGGTCAAACGCTTCCATGCATTCATAGATTCTGTCCGTCCTTTCTTATTTCATTCGAAAATAGAAGCTGCTGTTTCATGGAGACGCCGGTTCAGTTTCAACAGAGCGCTCCTGTCTCAATTATAAGCCGCAACGGATAAGACGTACCTTCAATAAAAAACTCCGGAATTCCGGAGTCTGTAAGATTACTGAATCAGCACCGCGCCTGCCGCATCGATGGCCGGATAGTCTTCTTCCGGTGCGGTCAGCGTGCTTCGGCATAAGGGCAATGCGCAGATACTTACGGTATCACCGTTGTTCACATCCTCAAGGGCGTAGGTGAAGAAGAGATGATACCAGCCGTCCTGATTCTGAACGATCATCGAGGTAACGGTATCCGCGCCTTCATACGGGATATACCGCTGCACGGATTTTACAGTGGCGTAGGAGATTTTGATGAATGAAGGTTCATCGGTATCCGCAAAACCTTCATAATCAAATGCCGGGTCTGTTTCCGGCGCACTCCCGGTTCCTTCAAAGAGAGCAGCGTGCTCATTGATAAAGGACAGCTGTGCTTCCTTCAGGCAGTAGGATTCACTCCGCATGCCTTCAAGGTACGCAATCATCGCCGCAGGAGAATCCTGCAGGGTTCCGTTTTTGTAATATACCGGCCAGGACTTTTCCGTATCCGGGTACCGGACGGTTTTTGTTATAAGACCTTCATACTGGTTCTTCGCAAAGGTCCCAGCCATTTCAATTTCGTTATTGCCGTCTTTATAAGTGAAGGTGCCGGTTCCTTCCGCCAGGCCCTTGTCTACCGTGCCGCTGTACGATCCGGTCAATGCGCCGTCTTTGGAATCAATGGAGAACTGGTCTGTCGCAATCGTTCCGGTTCCGTCGGGTTTTCCGCCGGTCCAGGTGCCTTCATATCTGAAGGTGTCGGATTCAAACGATCCGCTTCCGGAGGGCAGCGTTTCCGCGACTTCTCCGCTGTAGGTTCCGGTGACGGCCTGTGTATTGTAGGTGGTGCTGTAGGGCACTTCATCCGCGGTACCTGAGACAAAAACCCCGTCCGCAAAGATGCCTTCCACTGCCGCATCTTCACTGATCACGGCAGAGCCTTCCTTATTCGGAACCTTCCGTTTTACCTTACCGGTATAGACAGCCGTCATCGGACTTCCGAATACCGTGATCTCGGTTTCCTGTTCCTTTACGGAACAGCCTGCCAGAAGCACTGCCGGCAGGATAAGCAGTAACAGTCGTTTCATACGCAAACCATTGTATAACAATACGTACACGTTTTTTCAGTCTGTCTTTTCCGATAGGAATCGCGTAATATTAAACGCGTATGAAGAAATCAATGAAGATCACCGCTGCGCTGTGCGCACTGCTTGGGACTGTTGTGACCAATACCCTGCAGGTCAATGCCGAACTGGTAAAGAAAGCCTGGGGACAGGGAAGCTCGAATACCTTTATTCTCGGTCTGAACAATGCGGTAGGGTCAGCGGTAAATATCTATACGCTGAAAGGCACGGATGCCGAGATCCTTCACCATATGGGCAACTTCAACGGGATCAATTACGACATGCTGGAGGTGAAGCCCTCGGAGACAACCTTTGTCAAAATGGACTACATGGGCTATGCGGAATGGCTCAATGACATTTATGACTGGGGACTGGTCAGTGAAGGTTATGTGCGTGCCGGCGGAATCAATGCCAATTACTATGCCTGGCATACAAACCCCAACTATGGACAGCCGGTCGGCGGTCTGCGCATGGCAGGAAAGTGGACAAACTTCCGCGGTGAACCGAATCTCCCGGATTACGGCAGCGGTTATGCGACTGCCTACTGGGACCGTACCGGTCTTATGAAGCTCGTATACAGCGGAGAGAATGTTGTCGCAGGCACGACGGAATGGGTCGGGGAAAAGGTTGACTCCGAATGTGCGGTGTCCGGCTCCTATACCTATATTGTCAACGGAGAACGCAAGGATATCACCGATGGATACGGATGGTATGAATACCATTACAATGACTATGCCTTCAGCTGCCTTGCGCAGAAGAAAGACGGAACCTACTACCTGATCAGTTTCTGGAACGGCATGCGGGATGAGAAAGTACAGGACTTTCTGCTGGGACTCGATGTATACAATGCGATCCGCCTTGACGGCGGAACCAGCACCTCCATGGTCTATGAAGATGACTATGTCCAGGAGGCAGAGGACTGAGAAACAAAACCAGTTACCGAACCAAAGGAAAGAGCGGCTTCTGATGAACCGCTCTTTTGCTTATTCATTTTCCATGGAGGATTTATGCGACAGTTTTACACTGATGAGATTCGTCACCCGGTCAATGAACATCATGAATGCCATGGTGTCATTGAGAATCATGCGTGCATTCCCGGAACTTGGTGCTTCGGGAAAGACGATGATCTGATCAAACTTATTGCGGAGGGGATGTTTCGGATTCATTGTGACAAGGACTGCGTAAGGCTTGTGCGCTGCCTTTGCCATATTGGATACACTCTCCGCACAGTAATGACCGGAATGCGCGGAGAAGCAGAGATAGAGATCCGTGTTCTGATATGGTACCGCAAGTGCGTCTGCCGGAAGGGACTGAATATTGCGGACTCCGAGAATGCGGAGCGATTCCGCCAGGAATTCTCCGGGCATACGGGAGAGGCTTGTGCCATAACAGTACACAGCGGTGCTCGTCAAAAGCCGTTTCGTAAGGTCTTCCAGCAGTTCATCGGTCAGGACCTGATCCGCAAGGCGAAGCTCATCGGCATAGATGTCCGGGCGGCTTTTTGAACTCTCCGGAGAAGGGGTCTCAAGCAGATCCCGGCGGAACTGGTACTGAAATTCATTGAAGCCGGAGAAACCGAGTTTTTTGGCAAACCGGGTCAGAGACGGCTGGGAGAAGCCGCGGTGCTCAATAATATTGTTCAGTGATGCGGTTGCGAATTCATCCGGAAATTTATTTACGGAATTATAGATAAGACGATCCGTCTTGGAAAAGGAATCTTTCTTTGATTCCATTAAGGAAAAGATATCCATGATGGTCCCTCCATGAGGAAAGTATACAAAAAAATGAATGAAAATTCAAAAATATCGATTTTGGTATTGACTCATGATTCAATTTTGAATATATTGGGTTTGTAATTCAGGAGGCGCGCTCCAGTTACGAAACAACCGTAAAAAATGGCGAAAACAGGCATCACAAGGGACGATGCAGGACATTGTACCCATTCAGAAAACTGAATGACAATTCAAAAATGCAAAGGAGATTTGAATAATGGCAGACAATAAACAGATCGCAAGTGATGTACTTGCGGCAGTCGGCGGAAAAGACAACGTATCATTTGTAACTCACTGCATCACACGGCTTCGTTTCAATCTGAAAGACGACTCCGTGCTCAACGACGAAGAAATCAAAAAGATCCCTGGCGTCATCGGAATCAACCGTGCCGGCAAACAGTACCAGGTCATTATCGGGCCGAATGTCGACAAGGTATACGCGGAAGTCTGTGACCTCGGCGGATTCGCAAAGCACGAAGCAGTTGATGAAAACCTGGATGCGCCGGCTGAGAAGCAGCCGCTGACCTTGAAGGGCATCGGCTCGGCGATCATGGACGGTCTGTCCGGATCTCTGACCCCGATCATTCCGGCAATGCTGGCGGCATCGATCTTCAAGATGCTGGTGGCAGTGCTCGGCCCGGGCATGCTGGGAGTACTGAAAGAGGGGACCGATCTCTATACACTGTTCACCTTTGTCGGTGACTCCGCATTCTACTTCTTCCCGGTACTCGTCGGTTTTACCTCCGCCAAGAAGTTCGGCATGAATCCGATCATGGGTGCCATGCTCGGCGCAATCCTGATTCATCCGACCCTGGTATCCATGGCTGCGGAAGGGACTCCGTTCAAGGTATACGGAATTCCGGCAGCCGTTCAGAACTACTCCTCCACACTGCTTCCGATCATTCTGACTACGTGGGTTGGAAGTTATGTTGAGAAATTCCTTAAGAAGTTTACACCGGATTCCCTGAAGGTCATCGGCGTACCTGCATTAACCGTTGGAATTATGCTGCCGGTAATGCTCATCGTTCTCGGCCCGATCGGCGGCTGGCTCGGCAACTACATCTGCGCTGCGATCATGTGGTTCGGCAATACTTTCGGTCCGCTTGGCGCGATGATCATCGGCGGTGTCTGGGAGTTCCTTGTCATGACCGGTATGCATCAGGTCATGATCACACAGATGATCATGGTCTTCACACAGAACGGTTATGACGCAATCGTTTCGGTCGGCGCAGTCAATGCTTCCCTGGCAGTTACCGGTATGTGCCTTGGTTACTGGCTGGCAGTAAAGGATAAGGAAGAAAAGAGCCTTGCGATGACCAATACGATCGCCGCATTCATCGGCGGTGTTACCGAGCCGGGTATCTACGGCACCGGTATCCGTGCCCGCAAGCCGCTCATCGGTATGGTAGCCGGCGGTGCTGCAGGTGCACTGTACGCTTCTCTGCTCGGCGCGAAAGCTTATGCACTCGTTCCGGTCGCAAGCTTCCTTGCCCTGACCGCGTATGCCGGCGGCAATTCCGCAAACTTCATCAACGGTATTATCGGCGGTGTCATTTCCATCGTTGTAGCCGCAGCGGTTACCTACTTCCTCTGCCGCAACGACAACAAGTAATCATTCACAGGAGAAATCAGCCATGGCAAAACGGATACTGATCCGGGCAGATGATCTCGGTTACTGTGAAGCCGTAAACCTCGGTATCGCCAAAACGGTAAAGGAAGGGCTGATCAGCTCGGTCGGACTGATGCCCAATATGCCGACCGCAAAAGCAGGACTTGATCTGATTGCCGGATATGATGTCTGCCTTGGCCAGCATACAAACGTCTGCGTCGGGAAACCGATCTGTGATCCCTCGCTCATCCCCAGCATCACCAATGAAAATGGGGAGTTCAAATCCAGTAAGGAATACCGCAGCGCAAAGGAAGACTTTGTGGTGCTGTATGAAGTCGTCCTGGAAATTGAAGCGCAGTATGCGAAGTTCAAGGAACTCACCGGACGGGAACCGGAATACTTTGAAGCCCATGCGGTGGCCAGCGACAACCTGTTCAAAGGACTTGAGATTGTGGCAGAACGTCATCACCTTCCACTCCTTCCGTTTGCGCTGGGAGGACCGGTAAAATTCCGGAATACAACAATCGTAACGTCCATGGAAAGCATGGCACCGGACTATGATCCATTCACCGCACTGAAAACCGCAGTCTTAAAAGACTACGCAGAGGATGAATGCCCGATGTTTGTCTGCCATCCGGGATATCTGGACTGGTACATCCTGCAGACCTCATCCCTGACGGTCAACCGCACGAAGGAAGTTGAAATGCTGTGTGACCCGAAGGTTAAGGCGTGGCTTGAAGAACAGGGCGTGCAACTTGTGACCTACCGGGATCTTTAAGAAGTAATATCATTCCCAGAGTATTCCCCGTAATCCATCAGCGGATTGCGGGTTTTATTCTGCATGCCAATCAGTTTTGGCTGCGGAATATTGTGCGCAGGCAGTATTTTTGCAGGCTTCTTCCTGTACTATTACCTTCAGTAAGGGAGGAAAACGTACGTAATGGATGAAAATCTGAAGAATCTGATCCGGTATGCCAGAAGTGAGTTCACAGAGGCAGAACGCCTCAGAAGTGCAGGCCTCATTTCCGATGAAGCAGTATTTGTCAGGCTGTTTCTCGTCGGAAAGTCACTCGTCGGCTGGGACAGTGACCTGCCGGACGACGAAGCATTTGACAGACTCCGGGAGTACAATCGAACCGTCAACGAGATCATGGAAGGAAAACCGATATCGAATGTCTCATAACAGAGAATATACGAATGCCGTCTTACTGTAATACGCAGTAATACGGCATTTTTTGTCGTACGGAGGAAATGATCAGACAACTGCCATGACTGTATGCATTGACTTTGGGGTTGTCAACGGCACAACAGCCCATTTCCGGGATTGCCCATTTTATTGACAGAATATGCATGTATGTAAGAATCCCTTAACGGTAACAGGTAACAGATGATACTATTAATTACAGAAAGTACCGCAGGATTGTGAACATGGTCAGAGAAATCGATGACCGGTACCCGGAAATCGCACGTCCATATGAACCGGTGAAAGGTGGGAAGCATCATAAGCGGATCAAACTTCCGCCTTTTACTGCGCTTATCGGAACCGTGCTGTTAATGCCGCTGATTTACTATCCAGGCACGGAGACTTCACAGCCGGAACCGGTTACTCCGGAATCTGAAACCGTACTTGCGGCATCGATGCCGGAAGGAGAACCGCATCCCCGACCGGTATCACCTCCAGCGGAAAAGCCGAAGCCTTCCCCGTCACCTTCTCCGGAACCGACGCTGCGTCCGGCTGTAATAGTTACACCGGTTCCCACACCGCAGGTGACGGCAGAACCATCGCCTGTACCGGAGGAAATCATTGTCCCTGTGCCGGAACCGGTACCGCCGCCCCCGGAGCCAGAACCGGAGCCGACCCCAACGACGACGCCAACTCCGACTCCTGAAACGGAAAATCCTCCGAAGATCCGTGTGCTGGACGACATGGAAGGCGGACCAGACAGTGATCATATGATGTGGTTTGTCAGCCGCGGTTTTGAGGTCACCCTGAATGACGCAATGGACGGCACGGTTACGGTTCAGCTGTATGTGGATGAAGGGAGCGGATATAAATCTGTCGATGGAGATAACGGATACATAGAATATGAACGCACCGAAGAGGAAGGCGGCAAATGGAAAGACTATGTTCTCTATATATTCGGTGACGTTTCGGACAGTTTTGAAACTGTGAACGCAAAGCTTGTGATGAACTATACAACGAAGGATGGAATATCCGGACAAACGGAAAGCGATGTATTCAAGCTGGCAAAGGGCAGGTTTCTATCATTCGGGAATGTGAGCAGGAATGGAAAGACAGTGACAGTCCAAATCACTGCGGTGTCTGAGGCAGGCACTGCGGAATCCATGACTTTGGAAGAGAACGAGCTGATATTGACTGTCGGCGGTGAAGAACTGAAATTCACTGAACCGAAAGTTAGAGCAGACGGGCAGGACATTTTCCTGATATACGATACAGGAATCGAGAGACATGAAGAAACGCCGTATACCATCTATGCCCGCTTCTCATGCGATATCGGAGGCGGCACAGTGGAGGATTATGTGTATAAAGAAGGAACACTTGGCTAACAGGAAACCAGGAGGGAAACAGGATGAGGAAAACGAAAAGTACGATAGGGTTTGTGATTGCGATACTTCTGATTATTCTGCTCGCAAATCCGGCATGGCTTCCGTTCTCACAGGAAACAATCGCAAAGATCAACGAGATCCGGCAGAACAGCTTTCTGCTGGAAGGCAGCTGGAAGTTCACGATGGCTCATCTTCTGAATCTTCTGTTTGCCTTTGCGATCATATGGGTGATTTATACCATTCTGAAATTTATACTTGCGTGGACCGGTGACCGGGACGAACGTTCGCGCACGATATCGGGGCTTCTGACCGGACTCCTGCGGTATCTCGCTGTTTTTACAGCAGTGATCTGGGGGCTCAATATTCTTGGCGTGGATACCATGGCGGTACTTGCCGGCGTCGGAATTTTAGGCCTTATTATCGGATTTGCAAGCCAGAGCCTGATTGAGGATATCATTACTGGTCTGTTCATCATCTTTGAACATCAGTATTCCATCGGAGACATCATTATCCTGGACGACTTCCGCGGTATTGTGCGGAATATCGGTGTGCGCACAACGGTAATTGAGGATGCTGGAGGAAATCTGAAAATCGTGAATAACTCTGATATCCGCAATTTTCAGAACCGGTCACGTATTCCGTCACTGGCTCTCAGTGAACCATCCGTATCCTACAGCACGGATCTGCGGTATCTGGAGGCAGTACTGAAGAAGGCACTGCCGGAGATGTATCAGAAACATGACGATTTGTATCTGGAAGAGCCGATTTACTACGGTGTCACCGAACTTGGGGACTCCGGGGTAACCGTTCGCATCGGGGCCTATGTAAATGAAGAAAACATATTCATTGCCCAGCGTCAGCTGAACCGTGATCTTAAACTGCTGTTTGATGAAAACGGAATTGAAATTCCGTTCCCGCAGGTGGTTGTGCACAGCGCAGACTGAATCTGCGATACAATGAACCCACAGGGTACATCATGCGCAGAATCATTGAATCCATTCAAATCTTTATTCATAAACTCCGTGACCTGCATGATCACTATGTCCGCAAATGGGAGACAACGGTTCTCAGCTGGCATCTTCCTGCGCCGGTGGGAATTCTGATTATCCTGCTGGGGCTTGTGCTTGTGCTGGGCGGTGCGGCCATGCTTGTGCTGCCGGGGCAGGGTATTCTGACGATTGCGCTGGGAATTGCCGTAGTCCGGATCGGAACCCGCGTGCTGCGGGCAGAACGGACAGACGAATCCTCACAGAAGACGGATGTGCCAAAACCCACAAAAGAAAAACAGTTTGCGCAGGCACACATCGCGAAATAGTTCATACGGAAAACAAACAGCCGCAGAGTTCATTACATCGCTGTAATAAGCTCTGCGGCTTTGTCTTTGTATTGTGAATTATGTTCAGAATCCGCTGCCGGTTCAGTATCTGTCGCAGTACTTCGTATATCGGAAACGGAAATGCAATCAGGCTTCCGTCTTCTCCGCAGGCGCGGTAACTGCGGGTGCCGCAGGTGTTTCGGCAGCTACAGGTTTTTCCGCTGCCGCAGCGGCTTTTGCGGCTTTCATCTCACGATATGCTTTGAGCTCCGGCTTGACCATTTCAAGCGCAAGACCGACAACCGCAATATCATCCAGCATTCCGATGATAGGAATACGGTCAGGAATCAGGTCTTTCCGGTTGATCAGATAGATAAAGGAACCGACTGCTGCAAGGATGACCTTCGGGGAGACTTCAGTGTATTCCTTTGTGATATAGCTCTGAACGAGGGAAATCATATCCGGAAGCTCGGTGAACAGATTGCCGAGTACAGGGACCGTTGCCAGTTTGTCTCCGACCTCTTTCAGAACTTGTTCGACTTTTTCCGGATTATCAATGATTGCCTTGGCTTCTTCCATGCCGTTGTTTAAAACTGTTTTCGCTTTTTCAACATCTACAATCTCACTCATAGTAAGACCTCCTTATGTCTCAATTGTAATAAATGTGCATATGTGGTGAAAAAGAATTTTATATTTTCATAAACTTTTTTGGATTTTGCGCGCGTAAATTTCAAATTCTCTCCCAATAAGATAAGCGGGAGGTTGAAAAATACCGATGGTAAAACAGCATAAAGCAAAACGAAAACAGCTTGATCTGATTCTGAAAAAGCTGCTGAACCACAATGATGTCTTCGCGGATATCGTAAACGCAGTCCTGTTCCGCGGGGAAGAAGTGGTGAAACCGGAAGATCTGAGAAATGTACAGACGACATCCATG
>JAFOLE010000259.1 GCA_017419465.1 Solobacterium sp.
GTGAACAGGCGAAGATAGAACAGCGGATCCATGAACGATGTCTTATAACAGACGAAGAACCGGTCACGGATCATCCCGCCGGTCGCATAGCTTGCCGCAAGAACAATTGCCGAGATAATCGCAAACCACAGCACGACCGGTGAATTGAATTTGATACGTTTCATCATTTTCAGCACCTCAGCGATAATTATAGCAGTCTTTGCGGACTGCACAGGGTTCACAAAAAAAGTATTATTTCCTAAAATAAGGGACGGGAGATTTCAGATATTATGGCAAAGAAACAGATGAAACAACCCGTGATCAAACGGATCAACGCTTCCGAAGTGCGCAATGACGTCCTGAAGGAAGCGATGCGCACACTCCATGAGACACGGACAAAAGATAACGAGATCCGCATGTTTGAAGAACTGCAGAAGGCGATGTTCCTGGTTCCGGTACGGTTTGAAGGGAATCAGGGAAGCCTGAAGGCACATTTCATCATGATCAGCACACCGGACAAGAAGAATTTCTTCCCGGTATTCACAGATGCGCAGGAAGCAGAGCGCATGGCGATGCCGGAAGGACAGAAACGCGAGTTCCTCGGCCGCACCCTGAAGGAGTTTGAACCGATCTTCAAGGATACCCGCGGACAGGCTGCCGGCATTGTCGTCAACCCGTTCTCTGAGAATATCCTTCTGCAGAGAGACCTTATCAGCAAGCTCAACACGCAGAAGGCGTCTGCCGTAAGCGGCGCGCCGGTCAATGCGAAGAAGGGCGAGGTTCCGCAGGAACTTCCGGTACGGTTTGATGAACCGCGTGTTTATCCGACTGCACTGGTCAATGCGGTATATGAGGCATGCCGTTCGATTCCCGAAGTCAGCCGCGTCTGGTACAAGCAGATGCTGATCGGACCGAACGTCAATCACGGTCTGATCGTGGAAACCGACAAATTCACCCAGGAACTGGGAGAGAAGCTGCGGACTGCGGCGGAGCCCTATGCCAAGAACGTTCCGGTACAGGTACTCAAGCTGACGCCGGAACTCGACAAGAATGTCATCAAGGATGCGGTCGCGCTGTACGACCAGATCCTGGAAGTATGATGACGGTCCGCAGACTGTCTGACGATGAGGTGCTGGATGCGCTGAACCTTGTCAGAGAGGTGTTCTTTGCGGAAGGGAATCTCGGTTATCCAAGAGAAGGCGCAAAGGCATTTCTGGAATTTGTCTCCGCAACGGGCGAGGAACTTTCCTGGTACGGCGCCTATGACGGAACCCTGGAAGGTGCACTTGGCTTTACGGATGACTATCACATCGCGCTGCTGTTTGTGCGGAAGGACAAACAGAAGACCGGAATTGCCCGGCAGCTGTTTGAGGCACTGCGCAAGGAGGCGCGTGCTGCTGCCTGTTCCCGCATCAGCGTAAATGCGGCCGTGTCCGCAAAGGCTGCCTATGAAGCACTCGGGTTTGAACCCTGTGGCGAAGAAGAGACCAGAGACGGCATCACCTCTGTGCCGATGGAATATCTGATGGGAACCGAGTATCTCGGAAAGACGGTGACCGTTACCGTCGATCGGCCTTACGGCAGCCTGCATCCGCATTATCCGGATACGGAATATCCCTGCAATTACGGATATGTGGAAGATGTGCTTGCGGCAGACGGAGAGTTTCAGGATGCCTACATCGTCGGTGTCTATGAACCGGTTGAGACCTTTACGGGCATTGTCATTGCGATCATCTACCGCCGCAATGACAGTGAGGCAAAATGGGTTGTCAGTAAGACGGCGTCCTATGACCGGCAGAAAGTTATCGATGCGGTCGGCGAAGTGGAACAGTACTTTGAAACCCGCTTTGTCTGGCTTTGAATCAGAATGCAGGAGAGCGTATGACGAAACGTACGCTCTTTTTTTGTAACTGTTTCAGAGACAGTTGTTATAATTTACATATGATCGAACAGAATGTGACAGAACAGATATCATCTTCCGATACGGAAAACAAACCGCTGGAGGAACCGAAGTGTGACGAAATGGTCCGCAGGGCAATCCGCAGTCCGTTTCTTCTGATCCGGAGAAATTACCGGGCACTGATTTCGTTTGAACTGCGCTACAAGGTTTTCGTAATGCTGATCGTATTTCCGCTTCTTTCCTACAGCGAGCGGCTTCTGCTTGTGGTAAATCAGGAATCCAACATCGCCATGTACAATGTCGTGGATATGCTCAAAAATCCGCTATCATGGGGTGTACTGTTGTTTATGGGCATTCTGATGAGTATTTTTACGGCGGTTGAACAGATCGGAATTCTCCGTATCCTGAATGCCTCGGTGTTCAATATCAAAGCAGACGCAAAACAGACATTTGCGGATACGGCGAATATCATCATCGAGCAGTGCAAATGGAAAAATCTGACGATTCTTCCGTATTTCCTGATCGTGTTCCCAATCGCTCAGGCGTTTGATACCTCCAGCGTTACCCGCTTTATCCGGATTCCCGGTTTCATTCTGGAACACTTTCAGAAATACCCGGTATTCCAGTATGGCTACATCGCCGCGTGCCTGATTCTGACACTGCTGAGCATGCGCATTATTTATTCAATGACAATCATGACGGTAGAAGGGGATGATTTTCCGACTGCCTGCCGCAAGAGCCTGAAGCTGACCACGCTGAAACGGATCCCGTCACTGCTGCTTGCCATGATTAAGACCGTCCTTCTGTACGGTACACTCGTGGTTATCTTTTCGATCCTGGTTCTGGCCCTGATCTTCGGTGTGATTCACTGGCTGGAACCGGCCTATGACCTTATGAATCTTGTCACAACGGAATTCATAATGATCTATACGCTTGCGGTCGGAACCATTGCGTCCTGGATCTTCATTTCCTTCTTCCAGTCCGTCGTAATGTCGAACTATTACGGATACTGCTTTAAAGAGAACGGTGCGGTTCCGCCGCTCCGGAAATGCCCGTCGATGTTCAACCGGCGCATCGCGCACGCAGTATTTGCGGTGGTATGCATAGTGGTGCTGTATTTCTCCGTGCCTTCCCGCTACCGTCAGTTCAAGGCGATCCTTTCCGGCAATACTGCCGGCGTGATGGTCATGGCGCATCGCGGATACTCGAATGCCGCGCCGGAGAATACGATGCCGGCATTTGAAAAGGCCTATGAGATCGGCGTCAACTCGATCGAACTGGATGTTCAGATGACAAAGGACGGAGAGATCATCGTCATGCATGATGATAATCTCAAGCGGACAACCGGCGTCGATAAGAACGTCTGGGAAGTGACCTATGACGAGATCAAGGATCTGGATAACGGGTCGTTCTTCTCCAAAGAATATGCGGGCACGAAGATTCCCACCCTTGAAGAAGCAATCCGTTTCTGCAAGGGCAGGATGTATATCAATATCGAAATCAAGCGCAACGGGCATGACGAGGGAATCGAGGACCGCGTCGTGGAGATCATCCGGGCCAATGATTTCCAGTCAGAGTGCGACATCACTTCGCAGGACTATGACACGCTGAAGAGTGTCCGGGAAAAGTATCCGGATATCATGCTTGCCTATACGTCAGTCATCGGCATCGGTGATGTGCAGAACCTTGATGCATGCGATATTCTTTCCATTCAGGAAACATTTGCGACATTTGACACGGTGGAGGCGCTTCACCGGCAGGGAAAACGGGTATTTGTATGGACCGTCAATGAGCAGGAGACCATGGAACGTCTGATCGGCCTGAATGTGGACGCAATCCTGACAAACGACCCGCAGCTTGCGCTGGATACGATCAAGAATCATCAGGGCTTTGCGGATTTCTATTATCGTCTGAGTCAGATCCTGATTTATCTCCAGTGAGCATGATTCTGAAAACATTTTCATAAGTGCTGTAATATTCCGGAAAAATTTCATAAAAATATTGAAAATTATTTTCTTTCCTATATAATGTCGCTAAAGCAGAGAAGTGGAGTAGTAGGTCCGCAAGCGATTTGAAGCGAACCCGGTATGGTGAGAGCGGGGAAAGGAAATCGGACAGAACGTGCCATGGAGCAGAATCCGCGACGGAAACCGAGCGGATTACGTAGAAGCCCGCGTTAAGGGAGAGAGTGTCCGGAGGAGTACTGCCTCCGGGAAGAAAAGGTGGCAACGCGCATAACACGTCCTTTGAGCTTTGTGCTCGAAGGGCGTTTCTTTTTTGGGGGAATCAATGATGAAGACAAAACGACGATCCAGACAGCTTCGCATCACCATCCGCATCAATTCGAACCGATAAACAAGAAAAGAGGAAGAAGACATGAATAAGGAAGATATCAAAAAGGTAGTACTTGCGTACAGCGGCGGTCTCGACACATCGATCATCATTCCCTGGCTGAAGGAAAATTACAATAACTGCGAAGTGATCGCGGTATCCGGAAACGTCGGACAGGCCGATGAGCTGGAAGGTCTTGAAGAAAAGGCGCTGAAGACCGGCGCATCCAAGCTGTATGTGCTTGATCTTACCGATGAATACGTCAATGACTTCATTATTCCGTGTGTAAAAGCCGGCGCCAAATATGAGGATTACCTGCTCGGCACCAGCCATGCCCGGCCGATCATCGCCAAGGGTCTTGTCGAAATAGCACTGAAGGAAGGCGCCGATGCGATCTGCCATGGATGCACCGGAAAAGGAAATGATCAGGTCCGGTTTGAACTGGCGATCAAGCACTTTGCGCCGAACATGCCGGTCATCGCACCGTGGCGGGAGTGGTCCATCAAGTCAAGAGATGAAGAAATCGATTATGCGGAGGCACACAACATTCCGCTGCGGATCTCCCGGGAAACCAACTACTCCAAGGACAAGAACCTCTGGCATCTGAGCCATGAAGGTCTGGATCTTGAAGATCCGGGAAACGAGCCGCAGTATGACAAGCCGGGCTTCCTGGAAATGAGCGTATCCCCGATGGCAGCGCCGGATCAGCCGGAAGTCATCAAAATGGCATTTGAACAGGGTGTACCGGTCAGCCTGAACGGTGAGAAGCTGACTGCAAAGGAAATCGTGCTCAAGCTGAATGAGATCGGCGGAAGAAACGGTATCGGTCTGCTTGATATCGTGGAGAACCGGCTGGTCGGCATGAAGTCGAGAGGCATCTATGAGACGCCGGGCGGAACGATTCTCTATGAAGCACACAAGTATCTTGAAACCATCACCCTCGACAAGATGACCGCACACAAGAAGGACGAGCTTGCGATGACCTTCGCAGACCTCGTCTACAACGGCCAGTGGTTCACACCGCTGCGGGAAGCACTCTCCGCATTCGTGGACAAGACACAGGAAACCGTAACCGGCAAAGTGAAGCTGAAGCTTTACAAGGGCAACATCATCAAAGCTGGTGTATGGAGCGATTATTCCCTGTACAGCGAGGATCTCGCATCCTTCGGAGAATCCGATTATGATCAGACCGACAGCAGAGGCTTCATCAATCTCTTCGGTCTGCCGATCAAGGTACAGGCACTCGTCGATCAGAAAAACAAAAAGTAAGAAAAGGAGACGGCATATGGCAAAGCTGTGGGCAGGAAGAACGGACGGGACGACCGACCGGACCGCGGACGATTTCAATTCTTCGATCCGTGTGGATCAGCGCATGTATTACGAAGATATCAGCGGCTCGATTGCCCACGCGGATATGCTGGGGAAACAGGGCATCATTCCTTCGGAAGCGGCAGAACATATCATTGCGGCGCTCAGGGAGATCCGCAGTGACATCGAAACCGGAATGCTGGAAATCGATCCTGCGGCAGAAGACATCCACATGTTTGTGGAACAGGTTTTAACCAGCCGTATCGGGGCGGAAGGAAAGATGCTGCATACCGCGCGCAGCCGCAATGATCAGGTTGCGCTGGATACACGGATGTATCTGCGGAAGGAATCCGGAGAAATCCGTACGCTGATCCTTGATCTGATCGGCGTGCTGAAGGAAGCCGGAATGCAGTACAAAGATACGATCCTGCCGGGATATACACACATGCAGCGGGCGCAGCCGATCATGTTCGGCCATCACCTGCTCGCATACGCAATGATGCTGCTGCGGGACTATGACCGGCTGAGCGATTGCGAAAAGCGGATGAACGTTTCTCCGATCGGCGCATGCGCGCTGGCCGGCACGACTTATCCGACCGACCGGGACTATGAAGCACAGCTGCTTGGCTTCGGCAACGTGGCCATGAACAGTATGGACGCGGTGTCGGACCGGGACTTCTGCCTGGAACTGATGAGCGCACTGTCGATTCTTATGATGCATCTTTCAAGATTCAGCGAAGAGCTGATTCTCTGGTCCAGCTGGGAATTCGGCTTTGTGGAACTCAGTGATGCATATACGACCGGTTCATCCATCATGCCGCAGAAAAAAAATCCGGATATGGCGGAACTGATCCGCGGCAAGACCGGACGGGTATACGGCGATCTGATGACGCTGCTTACGACGATGAAAGGTCTTCCGCTTGCCTACAACAAGGATATGCAGGAAGACAAGGAACCGGTATTTGACGCTGTGGATACCGTGAAGCTGTGCCTTGGCATTCTGACACCGATGCTGAAGACCATGAAGGTGAAGGAAGACAATATGTACGCCGCCGCACAGCGGGGATTCATCAATGCGACAGATCTTGCGGACTATCTGGTCAGAAAAGGACTCCCGTTCCGGGAAGCCTACAAGATTTCCGGCTCGGTTGTCTCATACTGCATCGCAAACGGTCAGGTACTGGAAACACTTCCGCTTGCGGAGTATCAGAACTTCTCCGATGTATTTGCGGAAGATCTCTATGACGCAATTGATCTCAGAAATGCGGTGAACCGCAGATCTTCAAAAGGCGGAACCAGCGCTGCTTCTGTGGAGGAACAGTGCAGATGGCTGGACGGGCAGCTCGCCGTACGAAAGGGGAACCAATGACAGATATCTTCATCGACGGAAGTTCCGGCACTACCGGACTTCAGATCCGGGAGCGTCTGAGCAGCCGGACGGATATTCACCTGATTGAAGTTCCCTATGAGGAACGCCACAGTGAAGCGGTCCGGAAAGAGGCGCTGAACAGCGCGGATATTGCATTCCTTTGTCTGCCGGACGATGCGGCGGAAGTATCCGCATCCCTGGTGGAAAATGAACATACCGTTGTGATCGACACTTCGACAAAGCACCGCACCGCTCCGGGCTGGGTATACGGTCTTCCGGAACTGGAAGGACAGCGTGAGCGGATCCGCAATGCAAAACGGATTGCCAATCCGGGCTGCCACGCCACCGGCTTCATCACACTGGTTGAACCGCTGGTGCGTGCCGGTATCCTGGCAAAGGAAACCCCATTGCAGTGCTTCTCGCTGACCGGGTATTCCGGCGGCGGAAAGAAGATGATTGCGCAGTATGAAGACGATGCACGGGAAATTCTGCTGGATGCGCCCCGGATGTACGGACTCACGCAGAATCACAAGCATCTGAAGGAAATGAAACAGATCTCGGGTCTTGCGAAAGAACCGGCATTCTGTCCGATCGTTGCGGATTACTACAGCGGGATGGAAACGGTCGTGCCGCTGTTTGCGGACTGGATCCGCGGCGATATGGATCAGATCAAGGAAGTGTATCGGAACGTATACACGGACGGCCTGATCCGCTTTGCGGAAGTAAATAACGAAAATGGATTCTGTGCCGGCAACGCATTTGCCGGACGGGATGATCTTGAAGTAAGCGTTGAAGGAAATGCGGAGCGCATTCTGCTCATTGCACGCTTCGACAATCTCGGAAAGGGAGCCTGCGGGGCAGCGATTCAGAATATGAATCTGGTCATGGGCATCCCGGAAACAACCGGATTACGTACAGGAGGCTGACAACATGAAGTTTACGGAAGGCGGTGTATGTGCCGCAAA
>JAFOLE010000260.1 GCA_017419465.1 Solobacterium sp.
ATCCGGTCTGTATCTGATGAGCGGAACCTCTGAGTTTCTGGTCAGCCTGAACGCAAGAACAATGCGTGAAGTGGCGGACTTTGTCGGCTCCAAGCTTGCGCCGATCGAAGGCGTTACCTCCACCGTTACGATGTTTGTGCTGAAGAAGTACAAGGTCAACGGCGTCACGATGGACATGAAGGAAGAGATCCACGATGACCGCATGATCATCTCTGCCTGATTACACAGTTAAAATCATTATTCCGAACCGGACAGACGGATCCGCGCAAGCGCGTTGAACACAGCCGCAAGCAGGAGATACAGTGACACATAGATCACCATCTCCGGCAGGATGCCGAAGCGTTCCGCAATATCGCGGAAGAAGAACTGTCCGGTTTTCATATACGGTGAAAGATAGAAGAGATTCGGCCATGCGCCGGGTCTGGCATAGGGCTGAAAGAGCACGTTCAGGCCGACCGCACATCCCGCAAGAACCAGATACAGTCCGGCGGCACGGAAATATGCCTGCCAGGAATGTCTGAACAGGCCGCTGTACCAGACGGTAAACGCAATATATACCAGCATGCCGTGCCAGATAAATCCATGCAGGGTCAGCGATACATAGGTCCTGAGAAAATCCTCCGGAAACACCAGCGCAAGCAGTGCGCCGGGAAGGGAGAAATCAAACAGAAACGTCAGTACCGTATTCTGCAGGGAACGGGAAAGCACCGGCAGAAGAATGCAGAGATACATGGCCATCGAACATAACTGGAAGGGGAAGTACCAGAAGTTGTACTGCATGTCATTGACGATGACATACAGAAACAGCTGCTTATAGATTTCCATAAGGACCAGGATCCATCCGCAGACCGAAAGCCGGCGGACTGCCTGAGCTCGGCTGCCGGGCGGAAACTTCCGGGCAAGGATATATGGAATCAGTACCGCAAGTACTGCCGCCGCAATATGAAAGCCGCCGAACATCGGCGGTTGTTTCATTTCTTGGGCTGTCAGTTCCAGCAGATATTTCAGCCACTCAGGCATTGTCATTGGATCCGAATAAGAGATAGAGACCGGCTGCGGTGAACGCCGCACCGCCGATCAGATTGTCGATGGTAACCGGCAGAAGATTGTTAAGCAGAAAGCCGCCCATTGTGATCGGCGCCGAACCGGCGCCGTATACAGCCGCAGACATCATTCCTGCAGGAATGAAATACATATTGGCAATCGAGTGTTCAAATCCCGACAGTACAAACAGCATCGTCGGAAGATACAGACCGATGATCTTGCCGGCCTGCTCATTCGCCGCAAAGGACAGCCATACCGCAAGGCAGACCAGAATATTGCAGAGGATGCCGCGCATCAGCGCATCCCCGAAACTTAACGAGGTTTTGGATACGGCAGCCGCGGTCATTGTATCCGCAAGCGCTCCGCCGAATATGGAGGGCAGATGGGAATAAACCACCAGACATGCGACCAGAAGGGAACCGATCAGGTTGCCGAGATAGACAAGCCCCCAGTTGCGCAGCACGCCCTTGAGATCGACCTGCTTTTCAAGTAACGGAAGCACAAGCAGGGAATTGCCGGTAAAGAGCTCCGTTCCCACACAGCAGACCAGGGTGAGTCCGACCGGGAAGACAAATGCGCCGAGCAGTCTGGCAAGACCCGGATCGGCGACCGAACTGCCGACCACCTGGGAGCCGAACGCACCGAAGGCAATAAACGCACCGGCGAAGATGCCGCTGATGATCAGCTTCAG
>JAFOLE010000261.1 GCA_017419465.1 Solobacterium sp.
AGAGGAGGTTCTGGAAGTGGTGTTTGATCTTGCGGAACAGTATCAGAAACCGGTATTTGCGGCAGTCTCCAATATGTCCATTGCGATGGAACGCAGAAACTATCTGAGCAGGGTTGCGTGTCTGGTATGCAACCAGCAGGAGGCGGAACTGCTGTTCTCCTGCAGTCTTGAGAACCTCGATACCGAACAGCTGAAGAATGTGCTCTATGAAAAAGCCATGCACGCAAAAATCCGCCGGATGGTGGTAACCCTCGGTGAGGAGGGCTGTATTTATATTGATAAGGAGGAGTGCGGTTTTTATCCTTCCTACAATGTGGATGTCATCGATACGACCGGTGCCGGAGATGCCTTCTTTGCGGGTGTGACCATCGGACTGACATACGGCAAGACCCTGCAGGAATCCGCAGTCATCGGAACACGGCTTGCGTCATCCGTGATTGCGACAAAGGAAAGCACCTGTCCTGCATTCATGCCGGAGGAGTTCGGCATCAGGCCGCAGGTATGAGACGTACAGCTGGCCATACACCGCGGCTTCCCGTAATTGGGGAACTGCGTGATACAGAATACCTGAACACCCGTTCCTATGACATGCGTGCAGAAGGAATTCACCTGGCAAACCAGCGGATAAGCGATCCGTCGGCCCTGCAGTGTGAAGAATGTGAATTCGATCATGTCACATTCGAGGGAAGCGGACGGGGAAGCCGGTTTACGGATGTGATCTTCCGGAACTGTGATTTCTCGGCAGCCGTATTTGATGAATCCAGCTTCTGCCGCTGTCTGTTTGAAAGCTGCCGCCTGTCCGGCACATCGCTGGTGCGTGCTTCCTTCCGGGATGTGACGATCCGGGAATCCGTGATGGACTACGCAAACATCAGCGCCTCATCGCTGAACAGCGTCCGCATGGAACACTGCCGGCTGACGGAAGCCGCGATCTCCATGTGTACGCTGAAACAGACGGTGTTTAAGGAGTGCAATCTCTCCCGCTGTGAGCTTGCGGACACAAAGCTTGCGGGAATCGACCTGTCCGATTGCGACATCAGCGGAATCATGGTAAAACCGTCCGATCTGAAGGATGTCACGGTGAACCGGGACCAAGCAGTTGTCTTTGCGGCCCTGCTTGGAATTCACGTAACGGACTGAGCATAAAAAAACAACAGGAGCGCTGCCTGCGCATAAGATGCAGGCTGACGCTCCTGTTTGCTTATTTAGTGATGCGGATGTTGTCGACCGGTTCAAATTCAATGACCGGAACTTCTTCAAAGCGTTTGCGAAGCAGTTCGATCATATCGGTATGAACTTCCGCTACGGTTGGAATGTCCTTCATGAAGCCGTAATTTCCGCCGCCCTTTGCGCGGTACTGACAGAGACAGAGGGTAAAGGTGTCATCGTCCTGAATCTCGTTCCCGTCCTTTGTCAGAGATACGATCCGGTCGCCCGGGTCATTGGATACATTGATCGTATAATCAATGCCGTCCACCATATCGTAGTAGTACGGCCGCTCTTTCGGCGCAAGATATCGAGGATTGACGATGATCCGTCCACCGTCGATGGACCAGTATTCCGCGGAGTGCTCAAGATAGGCGCGCAGCTGCGCTCCGGTGATCTGTTTTACCGCAAGCGTATCCGCATATTTGTAGGTGGAAAGCAGATCCCTCATTGTGATGACCGGTTTGAATCCGGTCGCATTCCGGAATAATGCAGAGCCGGCAAGATCGGCGCCGGTCGCATCCCGCATGACCTGATTGATAAAGGTGACGACCTGGGACTTGTGGAAGCGGGCCTCAAACGGATCATGAATCGTAAGATCCATGGAGGTATGACCGATCGGGGTGTCCAGCCATTTCTGACATTCTGCTTCTTCCTTTGCGGCTAGCGCCAGCATCGCTTCGTCCGCCGGACCGTCATTCGGCAGAAGCCGGGCATCGATTTCTCCGGTATCGGTATAAATATCAATGCAGGCGAGGCTTTCACCATACTGGCCGGTCTGTGCATAGACGGTATTGAATGCCTTTCCGCAGCTCTGGATATGTGTATGTCCGGTAATCAGAACATCGATTCCGGCAATTTCCCGTGTAATCTGATACGCCTGATCTTCGCCGGTCAGTTCCCGTGTTGCCATGCCCGTCACAAGATCACGTTCGAATCCGCCGTGATAGAGCCCGATGACATAATCCGGCTTTTCCAGGCGGCGAATCGTTTCGACCGTGGTTTTCGCGCTCAGGAATGCATCCTTGAGGCGGAAGGGACGCAGCTCTTTATTGGAATGAAGATGCTTGAGATAGTGTGTCGTGATGCCGAAGATTGCGACTTTCTTACCGCCGATCTCACGGATGGCATAGCTCGCAAAGACCGGTTTTCCCTTGGACTGCACATTGCATGTAATGCAGGGGGCATCCAGATTGTCGAGATGCCGCATGAGGGCATCTTCTCCGTAATCAAAATCATGATTGCCGAGATTGATATAGTCATATCCGAGGGTATTCATGGCAATCGTATAGGGTGATACTTCCTCGGGGTGATACAGATAATGGTATGTCTGGAGCGGAGAACCCTGGAGAACGTCACCGTTGTCGAGCAGGAGGGTGTTTTCATCCCGCAGAAGGTCAACGAGTGTTTTCATCCGCGCCAGTCCCAGCATCGCCTCTGATCCGTCGTCATAGCTGTACGGATAAATACAGCCGTGCATATCAGAAGTTGCCAGGATTCGAATCCGGTTTTTCATAGAACGAACTCCTTTCGGATTTGAATATTATAACAGGTAGACGGGAAAGAAACGGTTTTCTTTCCGGAAGTCCTGCAATTACAATGGAAACGTATGGATAATACAGACGGAATCCGGAAGGAACTGAACTTCCGGCAGCTTGGCGGAATCCGCGTAACAGACGGCAGAACGGTGCGGCAGAATGTGCTGTACCGCAGCGGCGGTCTGCATCTGATGAATGCGCAGGAGCTGGAAATCATAAAACAGCTGAAGATCAAAACCGTGCTGGATCTGCGGGACCGCTGGTCACAGAAGCGCAAACCGGATCCCGATATCGGTGCCGCACGTGTGGTCTATGACGGGATGCCCGCAAACGGCGGGGAGTCGATTGATTTTTCTGCGGCCGGATTCGGACAGAAGGGCGATGCGGCACTGGTTCAGCTGGAAAAGGTGCGGCAGTATTATCTGAACATGCCCTACGGATATCAGGCATTACATGCGATGTTCGACGCACTGCGCAAAGGGGCTGCGCCGTTTCTTGTGCACTGCACGAAAGGCAAGGACCGTACCGGACTTGCCTGCATTCTGATCCTGCTGGCACTTGGGGCGGATGAAGAAACAGCCCTGCAGGATTACCTCCGCTCCAATGAATACCGGGAAACGGAAATTCAAAACCGTCTTTCGGAAGGCAGAACCATTGCGCCGGAGGATGAAGGCTATATGACGTTAATGTATCTGCGGGAAGGCGTACGGGAACAGCTCGGACGGGATATCCTCGCAAATATCAGGAGACGAAGCGGCACCATTGAGCGGTATATGTCCGAGGAGTACGGATGGGATGCGGCAGACCTGAATGAATACCGAAACCATTATCTGGAATGAGAACCGGAATCAGAGCACACGGGATTGTCTGAACCGGTTCTTTTCTCTTATAATCTCTTAACAGAAAGAGGACGCAATGGCATATATCGACTTTCGGAATGTTTCGAAAATCTATAAGACCGGGGAAGTGGAAGCACGGGC
>JAFOLE010000262.1 GCA_017419465.1 Solobacterium sp.
GCATCACGGTTCATCGGTTCTTCATCTCCTCCAGCCACTGCTTCAGCAGGTTCTGATACTCTTCCGGCACAAGGTTCTCGTGATTGAACTGCGTCCAGTCCACTTCCTTGTTTCGATAGTATTCATAGTAGGTCGTCTGCATATAGTTCTGATACAGCGCAGGCAGCGCCGTACCGTTATGTTCATGATTGCGGATCGACATCGCGATTGCCGTATTGACTTCTTCCTGGGTGCCGGCACATCCAGCCGGATCGCCATCCTGTATTCCCGTAAGCTGATCCAGGATTCCCTGCATGCTTTCATCATTCAGCATATCCGTACCGAAGATCGACACGAGCCGATCATCCGGAAGATACGCCGACAGCATTACGCAGATATAGAGGCACTTGGCGCAATGACCGCACCACCGTCCTTCCTTCTTTCCGGCATTGCAGGAACAGAATACGGAATGATATTCCTCCATCCCCGAAAACAGACCGGCGGTCTGAAGTTCCGTCAAAGGCCGAAGCAGACTGAAATAATGAACTTCCGGAGTAATACAGGCATCCATGTAGCGCTTGAACTCCTTTTCAAACGCAAAGGTTCTGGAATACTGATGGTTCACCTTACAGCCGGTGATCGCATAGTCGTTCGCAGATGCTTCATTCGACAGACAGATATTCTGAATTCCATAGATGACCGCGGTCAGTGAAGCCGCAAACGCACAGAGTGCAGAAAACGGTGTATGACCGTTTAAAAATCCTGCCTTATTGAATTCCAGCATGCGGATATCAATATTCCGTTCCGCAATGATCAGCTGTTCTCCATGATAACCGGCAGCCTGCGCGGAGTGCACCGCAGCCATGACATGATTGATGATAAAGGCGTGGTTTTCTTCCTTTCTGCCGGATAACAGTTTCAGACTGACCAGTGAATTCTTTCCGCCTCCGACCGGAATCAGATTGCCGGAGAACCGGCGCTGATCCACATGGCCGGTGATCGGCTCTCCGGTAGAGCGAAGGTCCATGAATGTCTCCGGGTCTGCGGCGATATTGTTTTTATAGAAGAATTCGCCAAGACCGTTGTAGTAAAGGTGTTTCCACCAGGCGGTCTGGTCACTGTCAAGCTGTCCGCATTCAACGATCACCGTGGGCGCACAGGTCAGCTTCCAATAGGAAATCAGTTCCATCAGACCAAGCGAAAACGCCGCCTCGCGGACCGTCCTCAGATTTGCATAGGTCGCCCCGCCGGCAGGTTTTGTCAGTATGAATTCCGGATTAAAATGACTCAGTCCTTCGATTTCGAAATCGAACTGAACATCCAGTTCATCGTCGCTTTCGATGATGGCGAAATCATGATAATAGAAGACCGGATAACGTCTGCTTACATCGCTGTATTCCATAATCGCCCCTAGTATATCGGTTTTTTAATAAAGGTTCCATAGAATACGGCAGCCGAAGCTGCCGTATCATTTTTTATTCGTGACTGTTATGCGTTGATTCCCTTGAAGGTGTATTCGTCCAGGGTCTCTTTGTTCTCTTTCTTCTTTTTCGGCTTATCCTTCGGTTTGTAATTTTCCCGGATCCAGCACCACAGACGCGGCGCCACGAAGATCGAGGAGAATGTACCGGCGATCATACCGACCAGCATTGCGAAGGTAAACGTGAAGATGGAACGGCTTCCGAGAACCAGCAGCATGATGACCGGAAGAAGCGTTGTGAGCGAACTGAACAGGGAAACAAGGAGTGTCTTGTCCAGTGCGTCATTAACGATTCTTGCATAGTCAGGCTTGCCCTTGGTCTCCGCAACGGTCTCACGGACACGGTCGAAGACGACGATCGAGTTATTGATGGAATAACCGATGATCGTAAGCAGGACGGAAATTACTTCCGTGTTGACTTCAAGACGCAGGATGGCAAACATCGCCAGCGTAATCAGGACGTCATGTACAAGTGCGACAAGACAGGATACCGCATAGTCCCACTCATAACGGAATGCAATATATGCCAGCATCGCAATCCACGCAACGATCGTAAGAATGAATGCGTTGCGGACAAGCTCACGGCCGACGACCGGAGTGACGACGTTGTCGCCCGGCTCCTGACCGAAGCGGTCAGAGAATACCGTCTTGATTTCCTTGAGCTGTTCGGTTGTAAGAGCCTGCTTGGTGGTCGCATAAACGGTGGAATCACCGGCAGCCTGATAGCTGAATCCGGTATAACCGAGATCGGCAAGTTCGGAAGAAACCTCATCGATCGTGATTGCGGAATCACTGGTGACAGTAAGCTTGGTTCCGGCCGCAAAGTCGATACCGAGGTTCATGAATCCTCTGCCGCCTGCC
>JAFOLE010000263.1 GCA_017419465.1 Solobacterium sp.
AGAAACTTTGAGGCTTCAGCGCCGAATGAGAAATGGACAACAGATGTCACAGAGTTCAAGGTTCCCGGAGAGAAGCAGAAGCTCTATCTCAGCGCATTCATGGATCTGTATGACAGATCAATCGTTGCCTGGGCAGTAAGCAGCCGTAATGACAATCTTCTGGTATTCGATACATTCCGTCAGGCGATCACTGTTTATCCGGATGCGCATCCGCTGTTCCACAGTGACAGAGGATTTCAATATACAAGCCCTGCATTCCGAAACCTGCTTTTAGAACATGCCATGACACAATCCATGTCGAGGGTAGCGTGCTGTATCGATAATGGACCCCAGGAAGCATTCTGGGGAATCGTAAAGACTGAGATGCCAAAGTTGTTTAAATACAATGACAGAGAATCTCTCATTGAGGCTATCCGGCAATATATCAATTTCTACAACAACGAGCGCTTTCAGGAACGGTTTGATTCCAAAGCACCGATGGAAGTGCGTGCCGAGGCATTACAGGCCGAAGAGCCAAAACTTTATCCGATTCCGATCAATCGCAGGATTCAAAACTACAAACAGCATTTAGCAGAATTGAACATATCAAAAAACCCAACCGGATCAGCTCCGATTGGGCAGGCATTACTTTAGATATTTTGGGTGTCTACTTGACAGGCCCCGGATCATCTCACGGGTTCAGTGTTTTACTTTGGCTTCGTCAAATTTTCCATAACGGCAGCTTCCCTCAAACGGGCAGCGGCCGCATTCCGGGTTTCTGGCATGACAGAGGTACCGGCCGAAGAAGATCAGCTGATGATGGGTTTTGATCCACCGCTCCTTCGGAATTTTCCGTTTCAGCTTGGTTTCCACATCCAGAAGCGTATCTTCCGGTTTTGCAAGACCCAGCCTGCGGGATACCCGGCTTACATGCGTATCCACCGCAAGTGCGGGAAGTCCATAACATTCACTCATGATGACATTGGCGCATTTGCGGCCAACGCCGGGCAGCGATACAAGTTCCTCCATCGAATCCGGCACCGCGCCGTCAAACCGTTCTACCATGCCGCGTGCCATGCCCTGAATCGCCTTTGCCTTGTTGCGGTAAAGTCCCAGGGAAGCGATACAGCGCTCAATATCCGGAAGATCCGCCCGGGCAAGCGCAAAGGCATCCGGATACTGTTCAAACAATGCCGGCGTTACACGGTTGACAGATGCGTCCGTCGTCTGTGCGGAAAGCACGACCGCCACGGCCATCTGATAATTGTCCGCATGTTCCAGCTCGCAGTGTGCATCGGGAAACAGTTCATCCAGCGCTTCCAGTACGGTTTGTGCCTTCATATGCCACCTTTCCCTGCTCGATCATTTCAGACGTATAGTTCTTCTTCGTCCATTCCCGAAGAATACTGTCGATATACGGAATCGAAACTTTCTGATACATGCTTGCCTCACGCAGCGCAAGGATAATCATCCGTTTTTCATAGGTACGGTTCCAGTCAGAGATGCGTTCCATATCCTTCTGCGTCAGCGGACGCTTCAGTTCACTTTCAAACAGGTCAAATACCGACCGGTCAATCATGCCGGCTTCCCGTGCCACTTCCGTATCATAAAGACCGTCCAGGCGGAACGAAATCCGCTTTCCGGAGGCACGGATATCTAGATACTTCTTGGCGCACAGCAGCGATACCGTCTCATCGACTTCCTTTGCAGGCATACATGTTTTCTGTGCAAGGGCATCGATGGAGATCGGAATCCGGTGTTCGCTCATGAAATCAATCATGAGCACGATCATGAATTCCTTCTCAGACAGTCCCAGATATTCCTGATGTTCAATCACCCAGTCGCGGCGGCTCACAAACCGCTGTTCGTACCATTTCATATATAAAAATCCTCAGCAGTGTTTTCATTGTATAACAAAGAGCGGCTTTGTTATAATTACGTGGGTTAAAAATCATGATTAAACGTATTTTAATATCACTTCTCACAGTGATGCTTGTCTATTCGGCAGTCGTTATCGGCATCAAGCTGTTTGAGCCGGATAAAACAGATATAAACAGCAGCACCTTCCAGCATACCGCGGCCCTTGACTATGAGACCCTGCGTGATTACACCATCAGCAGCGGTGTCGCCGCCACGCATTTTTACCTGTTCTCGTCCGTCGACAACAGTGACTGTATTTATGTAGAGAACACCGTATTGAAAAATGCGGCAGCCGCAACCGGCATGAATCTCGATGATCTTATTGAAATCGTCGATATTACCGATCTTGAGCGTTCCCTTTCGACAAACCGTCTGCGTGCAGACTGGGGCGTTCTCTCCTATCCGGCCTTTGTGGCATGCCATGTAGAGCGCGGCGAGATCATCGTCGACAATACGCTGGAATGGAATCCGGCATCGCCGATTTCCACCGATGATGTGGAACGCTGGCTGAAGCTGAACGGAGTTTATGAAGGCTACCAAGGCGCCGAGATCATCGAAACCCCTGCCGCCTGATTCATCTGTACTCAATGAAGAAGCTGATCATTCAGCTTCTTTTTCTTATCCAAGGGTGCAAAAAAAGCAGTGCCGCAGCACTGCTTTCTGATAATTGATTACGCAGGATTCTCGTCGATTGCGTCAGGAATGACGTTCTTTTCAACGTCATCGATCGTATCGCGGAATTCAGCCGGCAGAATAACGGATAATGTTCCGACAGCCGGACGATATGTCAGCATCATCTGCTGGCCGTGATAGGAAAGAATCGAAGTGATGCCGGACATTGCGGCATCCTTGAACGATTCCACGAAGGTCTCACGCTCAGGAACACCCGGGATTTCAATGACATCTCCCGGCCAGTCATTTTTGCCCTGCGGCGCCACAATGATTACACCGTTGGCGACGATGTCATCATCTGCCAGAATGTCTACGATGTAGCCAAGCATTTCCTCTTTGGAAAGATTGGTCTCTGTGTAGGTATAGGTGATGCAGTTCTTGTCGATCCGTTCAAGTCGTTTCATAATATTATCCCGTCCCCTTATTTTTCTACCTTAAGAATAGTACGTTCAGCGCACTTCTTCAACGCTGGTCTGAAATCTGTGTGATCGGAAGATCACCCCAGAGATTCTCCAGTTTGTACTGATCCCGCGCTTCGGCGGTAAAGATATGTACGACGATATCATTGAGATCCGCAAGAATCCACGTGCTTCCCTCCGCACCTTCTCTGGTGCGCAGCTGGAAGCCGTTTTTCTCTGCTTCCTCAATCACATCATCCGCAAGACTTGCCGCGTGACGGACATTGCGGGCTGTTGCGATGACAAAGTAATCCGTGAACGGATTTACCGATGCCATGTCGATCACCGTAATATCCTCTGCAAGTTTTTCCTTCAGTTTCTCAATTGTAAGATCAAGCAGTTCAGCCATCCATTCTCCTTTCGCGGTATTCTTCCGCTTCCCGGTATACCAGCGCAAAGGCCGCATCAAGGTCCTTCATCGCCAGTTCTGTTTCCTTACTTACATCATAACCTCTGGTCGGTTCGATTTTATCCGCAATATAGAGAATCTTCGAAAGCGGACCGGTACAGTCGCCCAGGGTATGCTGGCGGATCGCATCCAGGATTTCGCGATCTTCAATACCCATCACGGTCCTGAGAAAGATCGGACAGGTAAAGCTGTGATAGACCGGCGGCGCATAGGACACTGCCTCCGGCGCATAAACTTCCAGCAGCGCTCTGCCCTCTTCTTCGGACCATGCCTTTGTCAGATCATGCAGCATCCCCATCTTCCATGCCTTGTCACTGTCAAGGTGATGGACCTGCGCCAATGTACGGCACAGGGCTGCGACCGAGCGGCTGTGGGAAGCGCGGTGCGGCTTGCAGCGGGCATCCACTGCGGTCTCAAGATACCGCATGCCTTCCGCAAGCGTCTTCCGAATTCCCGGTGCCGCCTTCCGGAATGCCCCTTCCCGTACGATCCGTTCCGAATCGATCAGGGAATCATCCAGCCGGACTCCGCTGACATCACAGGCCAGAGCCGCATGCATTCTGCGGTACGGCCGCAATGCCCGTTTCACAAAACAAAGCCGGGTTTCTGCGTCCAGGACGCCTTCGTCTTCCACCGCCAGAATGACCGTCGATACATCCGGACGCTTCAGTTCTGCCGCGGCAGCCTGAAGTTCCGCTTCCGTAATCGGGTCAAACGGCGCACAGAGAACGACCGTGCTCATGGCAGAAGAATCACAGGCTCATCGAGCGGACGATACAGAACGATCGTATGCCCGATGATCTGAACAACTTCACTGCCGGTATTCATCGCAAGATCAAATGCAAGTTCTTTCGCATCGACCGGACAGGTCTTCAGCGCCTTGATCTTGATCAGTTCATGGGTATTGAATGCCTTCCCCACTGCCGTGATCAGGTTGTCACTGAGCGCATCCTTTCCGATCTGAAACATCGCCTGCTCATTTGAAGCCAGCGCCCGCAGGTGGCGCTTCTGTTTTCCTGTAAGCATTAAAGCATCGCCTTTCTGAATGTCACATTGACATCTTTGGGAACACGCACCGTCACAACAGAGGCATCTCCGCTGATACAGCACCAGCCAAGTCCGTCAATACTGACGTCATTCTTTTCTTCGTCTTTCCGGAATGTCCGGACGGTAAAGTCATTGTTCATCGGCACCGGTACGAGCAGCTTTCCGTACTGCCGCTGCCAGAGCTCCTCCGCATCCCTTGTTTTGGAGCGATGCAGATAGACGCTGTCGCTGAGATACCAGGTTACGGTTGCGGCTGTTGCACAGCTCACATCGACACGGGCCATTCCGCCCACCGAGAAGGTCTGATCTTCATGAATCTGGAAGACCTTCGGTTTTACGGTGCGTACCGGCAGGATGGTTTTCAGTGCCTCTTCCGGAACCGCCATGATCATGGACTTTGAAATCTCAATGCCCGGCGTATCGATATAGGTGATTCCGTCCGCCTCAAGTTCGTTGAACTCCAGCGTTGTGCCGGGATAACGGGAACTGGTAAGCACCGCCTTTCCGGTCAATGCATTAAGCAATGTGCTCTTTCCGGAGTTTGCCCGTCCCATGACGACGACAGGACGGCCGTTGGAAATCTTCCGGACCGCCTGGCGCACTTCCTCAACGCCCTCTTTGGTCGTTCCGGAAACCAGAACAAGTTCTCTGATCGAAAGCCCGTATTCCTTCAGACGTCCGAACACAAAGCGGGCAATCTTGTCATGCGAAACGGTCTGCGGCAGAAGATCCCGTTTTGTGCATGCAAGCACAATATCCTTTCCGCCGATCTTTCGCTGCAGTCCGGGAATCATGCCGGACTCAAAATCAAACAGATCACACACATAAAGCACCGCCGCATCCAGGGCTTCCGCTTCCGCAAATACCGTATCCGGATCGATGCCGGTCTTCATGGAGACGGTAAGATCATCGTAATGGATCAGCCGGAAACAGCGCTGGCAGTAGTCACTGCCTTCCTTCGGTGTATATCCGGGTTTTGTGCGGTCAATGCTCTGAAGCACTGCACCGCAGCCTCTGCATTTTGTCATTCGTCTCCCTCCGTTTCAAAGAGTGAGAGCTTCTCTACATCATCATGTGCCTCTTCACTGTATCCTTCCGGAATATC
>JAFOLE010000039.1 GCA_017419465.1 Solobacterium sp.
ATGTCCGTCGCCATGCGCAGAAATGATGAACCCATGGGATATCCCCGTGATTATGAAGATGAAAATGTATCGATCAAGGTCGTGAAGCTTATCCAGAGTTATACCGACATCGTCAGGAGGACCGTATGGCTGGAGCACTGAGTTTTCTTGCGTCGGGATGGGAAGGGTTTGGCTATTACTTCTCCCACTGGAATTCCGATCCGTTTTCCATCGGCTGCGTGATCGTACTGGCACTGGTACTGTCCGGCTATTTCTACGGCTGCATTTTCCGCAATCTGGTAAAGCCGCTTAAGAATATCGACTGCACGCTGATCGGTATCTGCTTTATCCTTGCGGTGTTTCAGGCGCTTGTCTTCTTCCTGATCGCGACTGCAGGCAGCACAAACATTGCCTATATTGCCATGGCAGTGATTCTGTTACTGCCGCTGCCGCTGTGCCTGTTTACCTGGTCGAGTGTGATTCCCGCAAAACGGCATCTGTTCTCGCTGGTGCTCGGCATTGCGATCACGGCGGTTCTCGTTCATGGATCCATGAACCTCAATACCAACAACATCTACTTTGACTCGATCACCTATCTCTCCGAAGTGGTGGAAAGCTCGCGGAATGCGGTCTTCGGACGCATGGTATTCCCGGGCGGCTACATCCGCTTCCGGATGGACCCGCTTCATGACTATACCGGCTACTATTACTTCTGGGGCATTCTGCTTCGCTGGGCCGTCAATCTCTTTGACTTCAAGGGTCTGGTTACACCGATCTATATCTGGGGCGCAACCGTTCTCTACGGAATGATGCTGGAAATGCTGGCGGTAAGCAGTGCGTGTGCACTGTACCGTGACAAGGCATGGAAGGGCGTGATCTTCACGGTCCTGTTCATGGCGCCGTTCTTTACCAACTACTTCAATACGACACTGGCATTCTTTGGAAATACGATCCGTACCGTCATCATCGGCACGGCGCTTCTCATCGTGTATCTCATCCTGCGGTACACGAAGAATGCACGGCTGTTCTTCCCGTTAATGGTGGTGTACTATGCCGCACTCAATGTCAGTTCGTCCAGTCTCTTCCTGATTGCCATGATTACGACAGGGCTGTTCTTCTCACTGACATATGCAGGGGAGACCGACTGGAAGCGGTGGGCGGGATTTATCCTGACCTTACTGCCGTTAGTGCATATGGCAATGGCAGTCGTCATGGATCCCGATCTTGGCTACTTCGTCCCGCTCGGCGTCTCGGTCGCGGTGATTGCGGTCATTATTCTTGTCGCATGGCTGCTTCGAAACAAGCTGGAGCTTGTAAACAAGGGCTTCCGGCTGCTGCTGCCGGCCGCATTTGTGATTCTGATCGTTCTCTCGTTCCTGAAACGGAACGGCGACTACGGTTATGCCTACTTCTTCCGAAGCAGTTCGCTCGATGACATGACGGTCAATATGACCAGTCATCTGAGCGGTTCGGAGCTGATCCGCAATATCATCTTCTATGCGGCTGCGCTCGGAATGCTGGTGAACTTCAAATTCCAGACGAAATACAAGCTGTTCCTGCTCTGCATCATTGCGCTGTTTATCAACCCGCTGGTTCAGCCGGCGATCTCTTCCTTCCTTACGGCAGGGGTATACAGCCGTGTCTTTGACCTTCTGACCAATCCGTTCACACTGAGCTTCATTCTGTTCAGTCTGGAACACATCGTTAAGGTCAAGCCGGTCGGTCTTGTCGTGACGGCGGTTCTCTGTGCGGTCATGGCAAAGTTTGGCTATGATACGCTGACAACACCGTATTCCAAGGCACTTACCGTCGGAACGGAAGAAAACTGGAACTGGGAAGCCAAGGTCACCCAGGACTCCTATGATGTTTATGAATATATCAATAACGCCGTCAGTACCGATGACTTCAGTCTGACGGAACGTGACAAGGATAACCGTGCCGTCATCCTGTCGCAGGATTCCGGTCTGAAGGGATATGTTGGCGGCATTGAAATGGCCTTTACGACTGAGGACTATCGCGCAGCACTGGCAGATCAGAAAACGAACAAACTGTCCGAACGGATGATCACCCTGATGTATCCGGACCGCCGGTATACGGAGGATGACCTCGGTGATGTCGGAGACTATTCCAAGCTGGGCGATCTCTTTATCGACAGTAAAGCGGATTATGTGGTAATTAATAATACGCTTGCGGTATGGGATGAGCGCGGCTGGTATGCAAAGCCGTATGATGAACTGGTAAACAAAGGCATGTGCACCAAGGTGTTTGAAAATGAAACCTGGGCAATCCTGCGCATGAACCATGATTATGAACCGGCCGGCAAACACAATGACCGGTACTGGGTCCATAAGTACGAGGAAGAATAACAGAGGATTTTTGTGAGAACCTTGATTGCGATTCCTGCCTATAACGAGGCGGAAAACATAGAGCGGGTCATTCATCACCTGCAGGAAACCCTTCCGGGTTATGACTATGTCATCATCAATGACGGCAGTACGGATAACACGAAGGAAATCTGTCAGGCGAATCATTTTCCTATGATCGATCAGGCGGTGAATCTGGGGCTTGCCGGTACGTTTCAGTGCGGCATGAAATATGCGCTGTATCACGGCTATGATGCGGTGATTCAGTTTGACGGCGATGGTCAGCACCGTCCGGAATATATTCCGGAAATGGAACAGAAGATCAGGGAAGGGGCGGACATCGTAATCGGCAGCCGTTTTGTCACAAAACCGAAGCCTTCCAGCATGCGCATGTTCGGCAGTGATCTGATTCAGTTCTTCACGCGGGTAACCACCGGACAGAAGATCAAGGATCCGACATCCGGCATGCGGATGTATGGAAAGCGCGTCATCCGTGCCATGGCAGAACAGATCAACCTTGCGCCGGAACCGGATACGATCAGTTATCTGATGCGCTGCGGCGCTAAAGTCGCGGAAGTACAGGTGGAGATGGATGAGCGTATCGCCGGAGAGAGTTATCTTACCGCCTGGCGCAGCGTGCAGTACATGTCCAGCGTCTGCCTGAGCATCTTGTTTATCGGGGCATTCCGCAAACGGATCCCTCTGGAGGATTAATCTATGTCATATCGCATACGTATCCTGGTCGCAATCGGCGGAATTCTGGTATTCGCATTCATTATTTCCAGCATCCGCCGTTCGAAAATGATGATCGGAGACAGTGTCTTCTGGTTCCTGTTTTCGCTTGCGCTTCTGATTATCGGTATCTTTCCGGAAATCTTCTTCGCAATTGCCAGAACGCTCCATGTCGCATCCGCATCGAACCTTGCGTATCTCTTCCTGATCGGGCTGTTATTGATCCGTATTTTCCAGCAGGATCTCAAAATTTCACAGCTTACGACAAAACTGCAGAGACTGGTTCAGAATATGGCCATCTATCAGGCAGACCACTCAGAAGATCGGAAAGAGACAGATTCTGAACACAAATAAAATTTGAGATCACTTACAGTAACAAAATCGTCAGCCCGGGAAAAGCTGGCGTTTTTTTAATGCCGTATCAGCTTCTGCGGCAGAAAACCGAAGCGGATTATCGAAATGAAACAGGGTTCGAATAATGATAAAAAACTGTATAATGTCTCCATGCAGGGATTTCGTAACGAATGGAAATACCGTCTTCCGATGACAGATCTGGAAATCATCCAGGCCCGGCTTGAGGCGCTTCTTTCCAATGACCGGCACAGTGACAAACATGGCGGCTATGGAGTGCACAGCCTGTATTTTGATGATTTCTTTGACTCCTGCGCCAAGGAAAATGACGGCGGAACCGCGGAACGGTTTAAGTACCGCATTCGTTTTTACAATACGTACGAAGGATATCTGAAGCTGGAGCGGAAAGAAAAACTGTTTGGAAGATGTCGGAAGAAGGCATCTCTGCTTACGGAAGAACAGTATGAAGGAATTATTTCCGGCAGCGCGGAAGAAGTGTTCTGGAACACAGAAGATCCGTTAATCCGGCAGTTCTGTGTGGATATCATGACAAAGGGATTTGCGCCGAAGGCAATTGTAGACTATGAGCGGATTCCGTTTGTGGAGCCTCTCACCAATGTGCGTGTGACGCTGGACCTCAATATTTCCGCATCAAAGGAGGTTGACCGCTTCCTCGATCTCGATTATCTTAAAATTCCGCTTCAGAAGACAGGGGAACATGTGCTGGAAGTGAAATTTGACGAACTGCTGCCGGGTTATATCAAACAGGCGGTGACGGTTCCCTCGATGGTACAGACCGCATTCTCAAAATACTACTTTGCACGCAATCTGATTCAATCCACAGGAGGACTCTGAACATGGGTTATATCGATATTATTATTGACACATTCCGCAGAGCATTTGCGGAATCCGGCATCGCGGTGGTTACGGTACTGACAGTACTGATCATGACCGCATTACTGTCGTTATATGAATATGCCGTATACCGGAATATTTCCCATCGGGCATTCTATAACCGGATGTTCAATATCTGTATTGCGGTGATGCCGTCTCTGATCGCGACGATCATTCTCTGCTTACAGTCCAATATTGTCATCACGCTCGGTACGATCGGTGCGCTGGCGATCCTGCGTTTCCGTACAGCCGTAAAGGATCCGGTGGATATGCTGTATCTGTTATGGTCGGTCCATATCGGAATCACCTGCGGAACGCAGCTGTATGTGGTCGCAATCCTGACATCGGCAGCTGTGACGGTTCTTCTGCTTGTGTTTACGAATGTGCAGATCGGAAAGAAGCCGTTTGTGGCGGTGATCCGCAGTGCATCCAGGGATCAGGAAGAAGAGATCCTGAATGCGGTGAAATCCGTCACAAAGGCATACCGCGTCAAGAGCCGCAATTATACAAAGACCGGGACAGATTATGTAATCGAACTGTCTGTTAAGAATCCTGCGGATCTTACCGCAAAACTCAATGCGCTGAATATCGAAAAGTATTCTGTCATTGAATATGACAGTGAGGATATCATTTAGTGTTTCAGAAAAAGAAACAGATCATTCAGATCATACTTGTCATCGGCGCCCTGCTTGCATGCGCCGGTGTTCTTTGCGTGTCATCACCGAAGGGGAGGCTGAGCAGTCTTAAGATCAGTGAAGAAGAGTATCAGGCGATTCTCGATTCCCATACTGTCACGGATACGGAACTTCTCGCAGGACTTCGGCTGAACGGCCGTCCGGTTCTCTGCGATCGGGGAAATGATACGTTTTATTATTCCCTTGTAAAAAAAGACAATGACCGGACTGATCCACAGGTAACAGTGGACGGTTCCGGTGTTCAGGTCAGGGCCCTGTATCCAACAATCGATGATCAGTTCCTGGAATCCAATGGCACGATAAAGCTGCTTGCATATAATGAAACGGCATGCCGGGAATATGCTTTGAAACTGACGAGTCTTCCCATGATTAATGTTAAGACCGATAAGGAGTTTTCCAAGGCACATCCTGCCGCATTTACAATGGAACTTTTTGACAATCGGGATGATGCGCAGGTCTATTACAGCGCCTCAACCGGAATCATCCATCAGCGCGGCGCCTCTTCCATGTCATTTCCAAAGCAGAGTTATAAAATCAATCTCAAGACCTCCATCGGCAAGGCGGAATCACGTGATCCCAACCTGCTTGGGCTCCGGGAAAACAA
>JAFOLE010000264.1 GCA_017419465.1 Solobacterium sp.
AAATCAGAATATTGTTTCATCTTTAGATGCCTCCTGATTTCTACAGCCAGCGCCGACCGGAGGGAGGCGCCCGATTTTGATAATTCTGTCAATATCTTTTAGAAGAAAGTGCAGAAAAAAACACCCATACCGTTTGTAAGTATGAGTGTATCCATCATCAGTTCAGCGCAAGCTTAACTTAATGACGTTGTGCTTCGGCAGCTTTTTAATTTGCATTCACAGTTTCATGATTCTGTTTCCATACCGTCCAGGCGAACCAGCACACCACTGCGGCCACACAGAGAATTACAAGTTCCGCAAGCACCGGTGTTAACAGTGCGCCTGCAATGACGGACAGAAAGTCGATCAGGGCGTGAAGTTCGACCGCGATCAGAAGCAGGCGGCGGTTTCTTGCCGGATCCTTTACGGCATAGAACACAAGAACAGATAATGCGATCTGCGCCGCAAGTGCGATCAGCCGTTCCGCAAAGGACAGCAGATAGAGCCAGGGCGAGGTTGTTGTAAGCTGTGCAAACACCATCTGCATCTGTCCCAGCATATCGCCCGACAGTGTTCCGAGAACTGCGCCGGCGGAGCCGCTGTTGATCGAAGCCGCATAAATCAGATTGTTGGCCATCGTGACAGAGAATATATTGAACATTTCACTGCCGCCGTGTCCTGCTCCGTACATCACCGCATTCCAGTCCCAGCTCTGTTCTTTTTTCAGAATGCGGGAGAAGCAGAAGTAACGCGCCAGTTCTTCAAACAGACCTGCCGCAATTCCGCCGTACAGTGCATAGAGATACAGATTCCCCTGAATAACTGTCCCGATGGAGGAACGGAATACCAGCGCGTGAAAGAGCCGCTCCAGAATACTGACCGCAATCAGAAACGCAAGCCATCCGACGAAAAAGGCCCGCGGGGATGCATGCTTCTTCCGGTTCAGGATAAAGAAGAGAACCAGCGGCACAATGATTCCAAGTGCCATGCATACAGCGATCATTACAATTGAAGCCTGTGATACGTGATATTCCATAACAATTCCCCTTTGTGTTAATTATACGCGCATTTAAAAAGCTGAATGGTCTCAGCTTTTTTGAACGATCTCAGTAATTGAACGCATCCAGCACTTCTGCCGCAAAATCGCGTGCATCTTCAAGTTCTTCTTCACCCGGCTTGCCTTTGTTCATCAGAAGGAATCTTCCCTTTACGAGAAGATGTCTTGGATAAACGGCAATTCCCTTGTGCTCCAGAAGATTCACCGCAAGCGCAAGATGGTCGGTGCCGGTAGCACTTGTGCTGAACAGTGCCGCACCTTTGATGGCGTTGACCGGCAGCTGGTCCAGATAGTCCAGCATGGAGCTGTCCGGCTTGCCGGCATAAATACCCATTCCGACAAAGAGCAGATCGGAACGGGAAATGTTGTTCGGTTCCTGAATATCTACGGCCTCAACGCCGCACTCATCCACAATCGCTTCGGCCACTTTCTGGGTATTGCCGCCGCGCGACTGATAAATCACATTAATAACTGTCATAATTTCAGATATTGTTACTCACTTCTGATTCAGAGTTCTTATTTTACGAATACGTGTTCAAACACACCGTTAAGGAATGCAAGAAGAATAGAAAGCCATACTGCAGCGCCGAATGACGCAATGGATGATCCGTCACTGAACCGGAACGCTGCCCACAGGACCAGTCCGTTGATGACAAACGAGAACAGGCCGAGCGTTGTAACCGTCAGGGGGAAAGCCATCACTTTCAGCAACGGCTTGATTGTCTGATTGAGAATCGTCACAGCAAGCGCTGTAACCGCAAGTGCGGCGATATCCGCAAACGCAACTGACGTGGAAAAACGGTCAATGACCCAGAGCGACAGTGCGTTGATAATCCATACTTCAAAAAACTTACTCATACGGTGATTAGTTTACCATCTTTTTTACGATTCGTGCGATTTCCCACACTTTTCACATAACATTCATTTTTTCGAACTTCCGATTCCTTATTTTGGCGGCATCAGCAGTTCATGGAGCCACTTCACCGCCGGTCGGAAAACCATGAATGCAAGTAATGCAACACAGGCCCAGTCAAATATCTGCTGTCCCAGCGCCGTATAGTTTACCGGCTCCTTTTCCGGCTCCCGGACAATCTCCGCAGTTAACGGAGATCTTCCGATTTCTTCCCCGTCCAGCAGGAAGACCACTTCCGCGCTGATATGTTCCGGCGTCTTCGCATCTTCATTTTTTACAACGATTTCGGATGTGATGCTTTCAGCGCCTACGCCTTTCGGCAGAAGAATATTGAAGCTGCTATCCGCCGTAAATGTGACATCCGCGATATGTGTTTTCCCGTCATCCACCGAGATCGTCTTTGTGCCGATCTGTTCCGGTGTGACGGTGATTGTCTGCGCACTTTCAAATCCATAATCAAACAGCCGCGCCGCATCCCTGTAGGCTGCCTCTGCATTGGCTTCATGCATGACGACCGCAATGAGACCGGTGCTCCCGCGCTCCGCATATGCCGCAAGCGCAAATCCGTTGGCAGGCGTGGAGCCGATCTTTCCGCCGACTGCGCCGTCATAACTGTATGCCCCGTCACGCAGGAATTCGCAGTCATTGGCAATTGCCCGTGTCTGTGCCTGCATGTTAGTGGCAGCCATCGTATGGGACGGTGCGCCGAATACCTTCCGGAACCGCTCGTTCTTTATCGCATTCTGCGTCAGAACCGCAAGATCATATGCGGTCGAATACTGTCCTGCCGCCGCAACACCGAACGGATTTTCAAAATGCGTTCCGCTCATGCCGTACGTTTCCGCACGTTCATTCATCAGTTTTACAAATGCGGGAATATCACCTGCGGCACCTTCCGCCAGCATCGCGCAGGTATCATTTGCGCTCGCCAGCATCGTCGCATATTCACAGTCGCTGACACTCAGGGTTTCTCCCTCCTGAATCCACAGTACGCCCTGATCATGGCTGTAGCTCTGAAATGCCTGCGATGACATTGTCAGCGTGTCATCATCATTCAGTTTTTCCGCCGCAAGCAGGACGGTCATGATTTTGGTGAGCGATGCCGGATCACCCGGTTCCTCTCCCTGCTTGTCAAACAGGACGATGCCGCTTCCCGCTTCGATCAGGACCGCATATTCCGCCGACAGTTCAACCGCATATTCTTCAACCGGTTCTTCTGTTTCTTCAGCGTTTCCCTCCGGATCGGTTTCCGGAGACGGTGCCGCTTCCGCAAGAACCGGCGTCATCGCTGTCAGAACAGAAAGAAACAGTGCAATCAGTTTTCTCATAGTTCGTATCTCTCCTGTACCGGCATCCTGTTCAAAGATGCCCTGTATAAGGTCTGTGCCGGAATGTGCACCCACAGTTCCGGATGCACCTATTTTACCATCCGCATTTTGTGGCTGAAAACCGTTTGACATACCCGCACATATAAAAACAGCAGATGTTCAGCACCTGCTGTTTCAGACAATTCCTTATTCTGCATCACCAAGCCGAAGCAGCCGCATTGCGTTCATCACGCACAGCATCGCCACACCGGTATCCGCAAAGATTGCCCACCACATATTCGCAATACCGAAGGCACTGAGAATCAGGGTAAGAATCTTGATTCCGATCGCGCCGTAAATATTCTGATTCACCACGCGCAGAATCTTTTTCGCACCGCTGATCGCCCGGGCCATTCCGGTCGGCTTGTCATCCATGATAACGACATCTGCCGCTTCAATCGCCGCATCACTGCCGAGTGCGCCCATCGCAAATCCGATATCCGCTGCCGCAAGTACCGGTGCGTCATTGACGCCGTCTCCCGCAAATACGGTAATGCCTTCCTTGCGGTATTCATTGATGCGTTCCACCTTATCCTGCGGCATGCATCCGCCATGCACTTCATCCACGCCAAGCGCCTGTCCGGCTTTTGCCGCAATCTTGGGATTGTCACCGGATACGATGACGGTCTTCAGTCCGCTCTGTTTCAGTCTCGCCACAGCGTCCTTCGCATCGGCCTTCAGCCGGTCCTCCAGAATGATGCAGCCTTCATAAACACCGTTCTTTGCGACATAGACCATGGTTCCCGGATCATCTTCTTCCTGGAATTCGATTCCGAAATCATGCATCATCCGGCTGTTTCCCGCAAGGATCATATCGTTTTTGACAGTTACCTGAACACCGCGTCCGGCAATCTCATTGACGTTGTCGATATCTGCCGTATTGAGTTCTTCACCGCATGCCGCACGGATGCCTGCCGCAATCGGATGATTGGAGGAGGCTTCCGCATATGCCGCATCCTTCAGAACCGTTTCACGGTCAAGCGACGTACGGACTTCGCTGACCTCAAACACGCCTTCCGTCAGCGTGCCGGTCTTATCGAGCACGGCAGTCTTTGCGCGTGCCAGCGGTTCCACCATATTTGCGCCTTTGACAAGAATACCCTGTTTGGAAAGACCGCCGATTCCCGCAAAGAAGGACAGCGGCACAGAGATGACAAGCGCACATGGGCAGGAGATGACAAGGAACGTGCAGGCACGATAGATTCCTGCATTTACATCCTTTGTCACAATCGCGACGATGATTGCGACCGCGATCGCAGAGAATACAACCGCAGGCGTATAGATCCGTGAGAATTTTGTAATGAAGTGTTCCGCGTTGGCCTTTCTGGAATCCTGGTTTTCCACAAGGTCCAGAATCCGGGCAACGGTGCTTTCACCATACGGCTTTGTGACTTTGATTTCGAGCACACCGTTTTCGTTTACCGATCCGCTGATTACCTCATCGCCTTCATCCACATCCCGGAGTTTTGACTCTCCGGTAAGTGAAGCGGTATTGAGAGAAGAAGCGCCATGCAGGACAACACCGTCCAGCGGAATCCGCTCACCCGGTTTCACCCGTATCACATCACCGACAGCGACATCCGCAGGTGATACCTGCACGAATGTGTCGCCCCGTTTCACGTTTGCATAATCCGGACGGATATCCATCAGCTCTCCGATGGAACGGCGGGAGTTATCGACCGCACGGTCCTGGAAGTATTCACCGATCTGATAAAACAGCATGACACCCGCCGCTTCACGGAAATCCTTCAGATACATTGCCGCAAGCGTTGCGACGCTCATCAGGAAATGCTCATCGAATACCTGTCCTCTGCCGATGCCCCGCACTGCTTTGTACAGTACGTCATAGCCAAGAATCAGATATGCCGCAATTTCCGCAAGAATCTGGGGCATGCCTTTCAGAAACAGTCCCAGGACAAACAGCAGCGCACCTGCCGCAAGCCGGATCGGCATAATGTCTTTTTCTTCCGGTTCGGCGGCTCTGGTCTTCGCTTCATATGCGATCACCTTCGCGTCCGGTTCTTCCTTTGCGACCAGTTCACGGATCATCTGTTCGGCTTTTGAAGGATCTGCGCAGTCAAATGTCAGCGTGCTGTTCATGTAGCTGAAGCTGACATTGGACAGACCCTCTAATTTGGAAATCTTCTGTTCAAGTTCTGCCGCGCAGTCTGCACAGTCCACATCTTCAATGCGGAGACGGTAAGCGCCGGAGGGCTCATGGATCTCCGTCTCAAGACGTTCTTCCGCATGATGATCATGATGATGTTCGTGATGATGTTCATGCCCTTTTGCGGTAATCACCGCATCCGGTTCTTCCTTTGCGGCCACCGCTCTGACGCGTGCTTCCATTTCCTTTCCTTTGGAGTGGTCACACTCATAGGTCAGGGAGTTCTTCATGAAATTCAGCGATACGTTGGAGATACCTTCCAGTTTTGAAATCTCACTTTCCAGTTTTGCGGCGCAGTTTGCGCAGTCAATGCCGGTAATCTCAAAATGATATACAGCGGTTTCTTCCCCGTGTTCATGATGATGTTCCTTGCACTCACATTCTTCATGCTCATGATCATGATGATGGTGCGCATGGCATTCGCGTTCCTCATGGTCATGTTCATGACACCCGCATTCTTCTTCATGGTGGTGTTCGTGATGATGATCATGTCCCTTTGCGGTAATCACCGCATCCGGTTCTTCCTTTGCGGCCACCTCTCTGACGCGTGCTTCCATTTCCTTTCCTCTGGAATGGTCGCAGTCATAGGTCAGGGAACTCTTCATGAAATTCAGCGACACGTTGGAGATGCCTTCCAGTCTGGAAATCTCACTCTCCAGCTTTGCTGCGCAGTTTGCGCAGTCAATGCCGGTAATTTCAAATTTATATGTTGCCAGTTCGCTCATATCTGTCACCCATAACACATGAACGGTTGTTCATATGTTCCAAGAACATAGTATGCCCTGCACGGACGCATGTCAACGAAAAAAAGAAAAACTGAAGACCGCTGTGATCAGCTCCTTCAGTCATTCGTTCCGATACTGTACTGCGCCAGTTTTGCGACATAGTCATTCAGGATCTGCCGCAGTTCCTCAAGTGTCTCTGCCTTTGCGCAGGCAGAGCGCGTTTTTGCGGCATACGGCATGCCGTCCATGTAGTAGGAAGAGATGCCGCGCATCATTGATACGCCGGTATGTTCCCCTTCATAGGCACAAAGCCGTTCCGCATAATCAAGACAAAGCAGGATCCGCGCCTCATAAGACGGTTCGTCATACGGGCGGCCTTCAAGACATGCTTCGATCTGTTCGATCAGATACGGACGTCCGACCAGTCCGCGGCCTACCATCACCGCATCACAGCCGGTTTCTTCCAGCATGCGCGCCGCATCTTCCGGTGTGCGGATATCGCCGTTTCCGATGACCGGAATGGAGACCGCTTCCTTCACCATGCGGATATACCGATTATCCGACTGTCCCCGGTAGAGCTGCGTACGGGTTCGCCCGTGCACGGCCACCGCCGAGATTCCGGTTTCTTCCAGCCGTTTTGCCAGCTCCGGCGCATTGATGTGTTCCATGTCATAGCCGGCCCGCATCTTCACCGTGACCGGCCGGTCGGTATGCGTCACTACCGCTTTTGCGATTGACACCGCAAGATCCGGCTCTTTCATCAGCCAGGAACCCGCATGGGATTTCAGCACCTTCGGCACCGGGCATCCCATATTGATGTCGATGATATCGCATGTGGTATGTTCCGTAAGGTATTCTGCG
>JAFOLE010000265.1 GCA_017419465.1 Solobacterium sp.
CACTGATAGTCAATGTTCTCATTCCATAACGGACGGCGGGCAAGAATGTCGAGGTTGTTGCCGGCAGTGCCGTAGAGGAAGTTTGCGCTCATCAGTCCGAGGTGTCCCTTCAGGACCTTCGTATAGAGACGGCGCTCCTCCGCAGTCAGCTTGCCGACGGCGATCGTACGGGTAATGTCCGTTGTGCCGTCCTTGTAGGTTCCGCCGGAGTCTACCAGCAGGAAGCCTTTTGCCTTGACGGCGGAATGTTTCTGTTCGGTTGCGCTGTAATGCATCATCGCACCGTTTTCCTGGTAGGCACAAATCGTGGTGAAGGACGGTTCGATATAATCCGCTCCCTGTGCACGGAGCTCATACAGATGATTCTGGGCAGTGACTTCCGTCATATCACCCTTTTCGACATTCTGCTTGACCCAGTACAGGAACTTCACCATGGCAGCGCCGTCCTTGATATGGGCGTTGATCGTATTCTTGATCTCTGTCGGATTCTTGACTGCCCGGAACAGCTGAACCGGAGAGGCCTCGTTGATGATGGTGTTCGACGCATCCAGGCGTGCATAGAGCGCAGCGCTTGTCGTATTGAGATCCGTCCAGATCGTACGCTTGCGGAGTGTCGCAAGATCCTTTCCCAGCATGGAATACGGACGTACGGCAACGCTGTATTTTGCGAAGTGCTTCTTCACTTCCGCACTGACCTTTTCAAAGTCGATGTAGTAGAACACCCGTGTCTTTGTGATCAGCGCAAAGGCATAGGCAACCGGTGTGGATTCAATGTCATTGCCGCGGATATTCAGCATCCAGCACGGATCCTCAAGACGGGTCAGAAGCAGGGTATCTGCGCCCTTCTCCTTCATTGCCTTACGGACACGCGCAATGCGCTCCTCGGCGGTTTCACCGGTATACTTGGCAGGCAGTACATACAGCTTGTCTGCCGGCATATACGGACGATCCTTTCCCCAGACCGTTCCCGCAAAATCCTCATCCATGCGGATCTTTGCGTTCTTTGCCTTCAGGGCATCCGCAAGCTTGCGCGCGTTGGCTGCGCTGACGACGCGGCCGTCAAAGCCGAGCACGCCGTTTTTCGGTGTCTTCTGGATCAGGAAATCAATCGGATCGGGAACGCCTTCCTGACGCAGACGCATCAGGGTGACACAGGTACCTTCCAGTTCGTGTTCCGCCTGCGTGAAATAGCGTCCGTCGGTCCAGAGACCGGCAAATGTCTTTGTGATGATCACGCATCCCGATTCTCCGGAAAAGCCGGAGAGGAAGGATTTACAGCGGAAATACGGCGCTGTGTACTCATCGGACAGATGATCGTCCTCATTCGGCACATAGTAAATATCGATGTGCCGCTGCTTCATCAGTTTTCGTACTTCTTTGATTCGTTCGTCTACTGTCAACATGTGTAATTTAACCTCACTAACCGTCCTATATTATATATAAAAAAAGATTCCGCTGCAGTGTATCTGCAGGTCGGAATCTTCATTTCATTTGTTTTGCGGTTTTTTACTGTTTCCGCAGATAGGTATTGGTACCTGTTTCTTCCGGATTTCTCCGGATGTTTGAATCATTCAGTTTTATTACTCGAACTTGTCCATTGGTCTGTCCTCAATGCAGACTTTTCTTTCTTTTTATGAGGATATTCCCGTTCCCTGAATGTTCTGCTGATTCAGAGAACTCGAATTAATATTCGAGAAGCACCTTCTTCATATTGCTGCACCTCCATCGGGTTTAGTTTCTCTTTACACCTTCAATATAGCCGGAATACCGATAATGAACAGTCTTTAAATTTATTTATCTATCCCCTATAATAATTTTGTTGGGCCCGGTGTTCCGGGATTTTTTGTGAAATTATGATACATGAAATAGCACCGCACAGCTTCCGCAACGAATGGAAGCCCCGCCGGCCGGTCAGCGACGATGTCGTGTTCGGCTACGACGGACGAAACGTGATCCTGAAATCGGATCAGACTTTTTTTCATTACGGTGAACTCGATCACCGGCATGAATTTATTTACCTCTTCAGTATTGACGAAACTGCGTTTTACCTGACGGAAATCCCGCAGACAAACAAGGCGATCTCCCTGAATATCAACTTCGCACGGTACTATGAGCCCCGCATGCTGGGATTTGCCTGCGTGACCGGATGGCACCTCTACCGCTGGCAGAAGCGCAACCGGTTCTGCGGTTCCTGCGGTGCCCATATGATTCCGGACGGAAAAGAGCGCGCCCTGCGCTGCCCGGAATGCGGAAACATCGTTTATCCCCGCATCAATCCTGCCGTGATCGTCGGCATTCTGAACAAAAACGATGAACTGCTCATCACGCAGTATGCGATCTCCCACGGAGAATACCGGCATGATGCGCTGGTGGCCGGCTATTGCGAAATCGGTGAGTCCGTGGAAGATTGTGTCCGCCGTGAAGTTATGGAAGAAACGGGTCTTGCGGTAACGAACCTGCGCTACTTCAATTCACAGCCCTGGTCTTTCTCGGAATCCATTCTGTTCGGCTTTTTCTGCGATGTGGAGGATGACAGTATTTCCCTGGACCGCCAGGAACTGAAATCCGCTGTCTGGAAGAAACCGGATGACGATTATGACCTGCCTGGCGAAGCATCCCTTACCGCAAATATGATCCGGTATTTCCGGGATGGAAAGGTACACTATGGACTTTAATCAGAATATTTATCAGATCTATCCGATCGGATTCTGCGGCGCCCCGAAGGAAAACGACGGGAAGCCCGAACATCGTATCCTGCATGTCCTGGACTGGATACCGCACATGCAGAAACTCGGCATCACCCGCGTGCTGTTCAATCCGGTCTTTGAAAGCGACCGTCACGGCTATGACACCCGTGATTTCACAAAGCTGGACTGCCGGCTTGGAACGAATGAGGATTTCAAAACCGTCTGCGACAAACTTCATGAGGCGGGAATCGGCGTCATTCTCGACGGCGTATTCAATCATGTCGGCCGCGGTTTTCCCTTCTTTCAGGATGTGATTGAAAAGAAATGGGACAGCCCCTACAAAGACTGGTTCTATATCAACTTCAATGACGGCTGGGCCGAAGACGGCTTCACCTACGGAAACTGGGAAGGCCACAACGAACTCGTCAAACTGAATCTGCAGAACCCTGCGGTAAAAGACTATCTGTATCAGGCAGTGGAATCCTGGATCGCACAGTTCGGCATTGACGGCATCCGCCTGGATGTCGCCTACTGCCTGGACCGCTCCTTCCTGCGGGAATTCTCCGACTACATGCATCACAACCATCCGGACATCCTGCTCATCGGTGAGATGATCGGCGGCGATTACAACGTCCTTTTACGGGACGGCGGCCTTGACAGTGTCACGAACTATGAATGCCGCAAGGGACTGTTCTCTTCGATGAACTCCCGCAATCTCTTTGAGATCGGCTATTCCCTGAACCGCCAGTTCGGTCCGGATCCCTGGTGTCTCTACACCGGACGGCTTCTGCTCAGCTTTGCGGACAATCATGATGTGGACCGGCTTGCCAGTGTTCTGGCAGATCCCCGGGATCTTCCGTTAACCTATGATCTGATTTATGCCATGCCCGGCATTCCATGCATTTATTACGGCAGTGAATGGGGCATTGAAGGCAAGCGCACGCAGCACAGCGATGATGACCTGCGTCCGTACCTCGAACATCCGGAATGGAATGAACTCTGTGACCATCTGGCAAAGCTTGCGGCGATCCGCAGAGAGTGTTCTCCGCTTACCTATGGTGATTACCGGCAGGTTTATACCCGCAATGAACAGTGGGCATTCACCCGCACGGATGACACCGGCATTCTGCTGTTTGCGCTGAATATCGCCGACCAGGAAACCGTCATCTATCCGGACGGCAATATTCCGGGAGGCATCGACCTCCTGACCGGAAAAAAGACGAATCCCTCGGAAGGAATCCGTCTTGCCGGTAAATCCAGTGTATTTGTTTACTGTCGTTTCTGAATTACTGATTGAAATATTCTGCCGCTTTATCCATCGACATTTCCGCATAGTATTCGCCGGCGACTTCATAGCCGATTGCGAAGATCCAGCAGGCACGGCGTGCCCCTTCCTCATCGTTGGGACATGCGCGCAGCTGTGCGGTTGTGTTGGGGTAATAGAGCGGCATTTCATATTGCAGGAAATGCAGCTGACCGTCGATGGTTGTGGCATCATAGCCGTTGTTTTCACACCATTTGAACAGGTTGTCTTTCCGTTCTCCGCCCCACTGACAGAGTCCGTAGTATCCAAGGCCGTTGTCAGCCGTGGAGTTGAAGCGGCTCTCCCGATGCATGTTGGCAAGCACGCCGCACGCCTGGGCTTTGGAAAGTCCCATGGAGCCGGTCAGGAAGTTATAGATCTGCCCCTTCGGATCGGAAGAATTCGGAACCACATTGACCGGTGCGGATGACGCAGCGGTCGGTGTTGGCGTAGGTGTTGGTGTTGGAGTCGTCGTCGGCGCAGGTTCACTGACGGTTACCGGAACCATGCGTTCGGTCCGGTTTCCCGCCCGGTCCACCGCGGAAACAGTCACGGTATATTCTCCCGCAACCGAGGTATCAACGTTGCTGGTGACGGTAAAGCTTCCCGGAGCGGAGGTATCCGCATAGGTCAATGCACCGTCGTGTTCGTCGGTAACCGAGATGATCAGATCACCCGGGTTGAAGCTGTCGCCGACGATCAGATTCACGTGCTCTGCCGCAAAGGCAACTTCCGGAGCGGTTGTATCCGCCGCGGCTGATGCAGAAGGGCTCGGGCTCGGTGTCGGACTTGCGGTCGGTTTTGGTGTTGCGGTCGGTTCCGCGGTTTCCGCAGCTTCTGCGGTGCCGGTTCCGACAATGACTTTGAACGCCTTGACCGAACGGTTTCCGGAACTGTCTTCCGATACTACCCGAATTACATAGGTTCCGTCTTTGGACGCGTCAAAACTGCCGTCATCAATCGTATATTCAACCGGTCCTTCCACCGGGTCGATTACAGAGACCACATTGTCTGAGGGATTGAACGTATCGCCCGGATTGATCCGGATAATGCTTTTCTCCAGCGTAATGATCGGAGACATCAGATCTTTTACCGTAAAGATCTTCTGATACTCGCGGCTGACCTGGGTACCGTCTTCGGTCTCCGCGGTCACAATGTAGGTCATTTCCTGATCACCGGTTTTCATGGTGTCGATCGTTCCGTCAAATGACAGATCACCGCCCGCCGCAAGCACATAGTCCGACGGATGGAAATCACCGCCGTATTCGACAACGGCATCTTCCCGGAACTGAATCGTCAGGGTTTCATATAATTGCTGTTCTTCCGCTTTTGACAGTCCGCGTCCGGGGAACCCTCGGGTGATGCCCCAGAAAATCAGAAAGCCAAGTGCTGCGCAGAAGATCACGCCAAGCAGTGCCATCAGAACACCGCGCACCGGGAATCCGCGGCGTTCTTCCGCCACGGCAGGTTCTGCGTCTTCTTCATTCAGTGCACGCTCTTTTTTCTGCAGTGCCGCAAGAATTGCGTCTCCTGCCTTGCCGGATGTTTTCAACGGTTTTTCCGGTTCCGCCGCAGGTACTTCAGACACTGTTTCGGTAACCGTATCCGGTTCTTCCGGTTCCGCAGCCGGTTCCTGATATTCCCTGGTCGGTTCGATATCGTCTTCTTCCGGTTCCGGCTGACTTACCGGCTCCGGTTCAAACTGCGATTTGAGAAGCCCGTTCATGTCCTCAGGAAGCGGCGCCACAATGACGCGGCTTTCGCGGGTAAACGGTGTCAGGAAGTCAATTCTTGAACAGTGCAGTGCCGGCCGGTTCAGAATATCGGTCGTACCGCCGTAGAGTTCATCGCCGATCAGCGGATGTCCTGCCGCAGCCATATGGGCGCGGATCTGATGTGTGCGTCCGGTCTCAATTTCCACATTAAGTTCGGAAACCGACTGTCCGCTGACATTGAATTCATTGACGACACGGAAAATCGTCAGTGCCGGTTTTCCGTTCGGATCTTTTGTGACACGGCGGCGCTCGCCTTCTGCCTTGGCAATCGGCGCATCGATCATTCCCTGTTTGATATCAAAGATGCCGGACACAAAGGCTGTGTAGTCTTTGTTCAGCTTTCCCTCTTCCCGGTCTTTGGAAAGACGGGAAGCCGCCAGGCGGTTTTTCGCAAACAGAATTGCACCGCTGACATCCTTGTCCAGCCGGCCGACCGGGCGGATGACAAAGTCCTCCCCCTTCCGCCGGTAATAGGATGCAAGAATGGAGCCCATGGAATCATCAATATGACCGTGTACCGGATGGCACGGAATGCCGGCCGGTTTGTTTACAACGACGACATCCTCGTCTTCATACAGGATATCCGGTTCAACGTCCAGCATCGGAATCTCTCCGGTCTGTGCTTCCCGAAACCGCAGGGTCAGCGTGTCACCGACACGCATGCGGTCATTCACCTTGATTCGTTTCCCGTTCAAAAGGATCTCTCCGTCAAACTTCAGGCGGGAGATCTCTTTTCTTGATAATTTCAGATCACGGGTCATTACCTGCCGGACGCTTCCGTTATCGGACAGCGGCCAGTCGGAAAGACTCATCTGGTACGTTATTTCCTTTTCCATGGCTGAATCATCGATTCGTGATCCCGGCGCTGCCGGGCCGGTCCGTCTTATGCAATCTGGGACCGGAGATAGCTGTAGATAAACTCATCCAGGTCGCCGTCCATGACGCCCTGAATATTTCCTGCTTCACAGCCGGTGCGCAGGTCCTTGACCATCGTATACGGCTGGAATACATAGGAACGGATCTGGGAACCCCATTCGTTCGCCTTGACCTCGCCCTTGATCTCTGCCATCTTCTTCGCCTGTTCCTGAATACGGATCTGAAGCAGCTTTGACTTCAGCATGTTCAGGCACGCTTCCCGGTTCTGAAGCTGGGAGCGCTGGGTCTGGCAGAAGACGGTGATGTTCAGCGGCTTATAGGTCATGCGCACTGCGGAGTCGGTTTTGTTGATGTGCTGGCCGCCGGCACCGGAGGAACGCATGGTGATGACTTCAAGATCCTTGTCGTCGATCTCGATATCGAGGTCATCCTCAAATTCCGGCATGACTTCCACGCTCGCAAAACTGGTATGACGGCGGGCGTTGGAGTCAAACGGTGAAATGCGCACCAGACGGTGAACACCGTTTTCCGCCTTCAGATAACCGTAGGCCATCGGGCCTTCGATCTTCAGACTGCAGGATTTCATGCCGGCTTCTTCACCGTCCTGGTAGTCCAGAACGTTGACCTTGAAGCCATGGCGTTCTGCCCACCGGACATACATCCGATACAGCATGCCTGCCCAGTCCATCGCTTCCGTGCCGCCGGCACCCGGATGGATTTCAAGAATGCAGTTGTGGTTGTCATAGGGACCGCTGAGCAGGACCTGAATTTCAAATGCATCAAAGTCCTTCATGACACTCCGGTAATCCTCTTCGACAAGCGCCGCCAGTTCTTCATCAAAGGACTGGTTCAGCTCACCGACGGATTCGGAGAGATCATTCATGGATGCGGTCAGGCGCTCATGGTTTTCCACCAGTGCCTTGAGCGCGTTATTGTTTCGGATGAGCGCCTGGGCTTTCTTCTGATCATTCCAGAAGTCGGCCGCACTCATCGCCTGTTCATTTTCGGCAATTGTCTTCTTTTTCCCGGCCAGGTCAAAGAGAGGAGCCAAGCTGCTCCAATTTGGCCTGGCAGCGGGCAATGCCCTGTTTCATTTCATAAAGTTCCATCA
>JAFOLE010000266.1 GCA_017419465.1 Solobacterium sp.
GAAGTACGAAAACTGATGAAGCAGCGGCACATCGATATTTACTATGTGCCGAATGAGGATGACCATCTTTCGGATGAGTACACAGCGCCGTATTTCCGCTGCAAGTCCTTCCTCTCCGGCTTTTCCGGAGAATCCGGATGCGTGATCGTCACAAAGAGTTTCGCCGGCCTCTGGACCGACGGACGGTACTTCACGCAGGCGGAACACGAGCTGGAAGGCACCTGTGTCACCCTGATGCGTCTGCGCCAGGAGGGCGTTCCCGATCCGATCGATTTCCTGATCCAGAAGACCCCGAAGAACGGCGTGCTCGGCTTTGACGGCCGTGTGGTCAGCGCTGCCAATGCAAGGAAGCTTGCGGATGCGCTGAAGGCAAAGAATGCAAAGATCCGTATGGATGAGGACTTTGCGGGCGAGGTCTGGGGAAAGGACCACCCGTATATGCCGGCAGACAAGCTGTATGTTCTGCCTGCCAAGTATACCGGTGAAACCGCCGAGGAGCGCATTGCGCGTGTCCGCAAGGCCATGAAGGAGAAGGGCGCAGACACCCTGCTTCTGACCCGCCTTGAGGATCCGTGCTGGATGCTGAATATCCGCGGCAACGACATTGAAAGCACACCGGTTGCCTATGCCTTTGCGCTTGTCACAAAGACCCGCGTGTTCTACTACATCGACTTTGAAAAGGTCAGTGCGGAAGTGAAGAAGCACTTTGCGAAATACAACGTTGCCGTACGTCCGTATTCCATGCTGGGAAAGGATCTTGCGACCCTGCGCAAGCGGACGATCTGGACCGATCTCAATACGACAAGCGCAGCGCTGTATGCGCGGCTTGACGGATCCAACTCCGTCATCAACGAGGCATCCCCGGTTCAGCTGTTCCGGGCAGTCAAGAATCCGACAGAAATCAGGAATACGATCAACGCCAATATCAAGGACGGCGCTGCCATGGTGAAGTTCCTGTACTGGGTCAAGCAGAATGTGGAAAAGGGTGATATGACGGAAGTCACTGCCCAGAATCATCTGTATGACCTGCGTGCACAGGGAGCGGATTATATCGAGCCGTCGTTCACCACGATCTGCGCCTATCAGGAAAACGGTGCGATGATGCATTACAGCGCAACCGAACAGAAACATTCCGCCGTCAAGGCAAAGGGCTTCCTGCTGGTGGACTCCGGCGGAACCTACAAGGACGGCACAACGGACATTACCCGTACGATTGCGGTCGGAAAACTGACTGCGGAAGAACGCCGTCTCTATACAAAGGTCCTGAAGGGACACCTCGGACTGATGAGCGCAAACTTCCTCTACGGCACTGCCGGCAACAACCTCGACATTCTTGCCCGCCGTCCGTTATGGAATGAGAACATTGACTATCAGTGCGGCACCGGCCATGGCGTCGGACACGTGCTGTCCGTCCATGAAGGACCGCAGTCCGTCTCCTGGGGCAGACGCGGCAATGCGGTGCTTGAGGAAGGCATGATCGTCACGGATGAACCGGGCGTCTACCTCCCGCACAAGCTCGGCATCCGTATTGAAAACGAACTGCTTGTCGTAAAGGGCGAAAAGAACTTCTACGGCCAGTGGATGCATTTTGAAAATCTCACCTTCTGCCCGTACGAAGTTGAGGCAATTGAAGTTTCCCTGCTGGATGACGAGGAGCTTGCGCTGCTCAACGCCTACCACAAGCAGGTTTATGAGACCGTCAGTCCGTACCTTGCGCCGAAAGAAAAGACCTGGCTGCGTCAGGTTACAAAGGCAATCAAGCGCACCGCATGAAACTGATCTCGTGGAATGTGAACGGGCTGCGCGCCTGTATGAAAAAAGGATTTCCGGAATTCTTTGCGCAGATGGATGCGGATATCTTCGCCATCCAGGAAACAAAGATGCAGGAAAACCAGCTGGAAGAGGCAATGTGCTTTGAAGGCTGGCACCGTTATATGAACAGCGCCGAGCGTAAGGGCTACAGCGGAACACTGGTTTATACAAAACAGGAACCTCTTCGTGTCCTGTATGACATTGAAGGGGATGAGACAAAGGAAGGACGGGTCATTTCTCTGGAATACCCGGACTTCTGGTTTGTCTGCGCCTATGTGCCGAACTCCAAGGAAGGGCTTGCGCGTCTGCCGTTCCGGATGGAATGGGAGGCATGCCTGCGGAATCATCTCATGAAGCTCGATCAGAAAAAACCGGTCATCTATACCGGGGATCTCAACGTGGCACATGAGGAGATCGATATCAAGAATCCGGCGTCCAACCATAAGAATGCCGGCTTCTCCGATGAGGAGCGTGAAGCGTTCGGCAAGCTGCTGGACTGCGGCTTTACCGATACGTTCCGCACACTGTATCCGGACACCGTACGCTACAGCTGGTGGAGTTACCGCTTCAATGCACGGAAGAACAATGCCGGATGGCGGATCGACTACTTCGTTGTATCGAATCGTCTGATGGATAAAATCGAAGACAGCATGATCTTTGATTCCGTGGAAGGCAGCGATCACTGCCCGGTCGGACTGATAGCGTCAATCTAGTATTTGACATATTGAATTTGGTACAATAGAGTTATGTTTTCGGCGGTAACTACTGCCGTCCGGACGAATTCTGTCCGGAGGAAAAGAAAGCGGAACAGCATCATTCAGTTTCGATGCGTCAGAATCTGTTCCGCTAAATTCGGAGGCAATTATGAACGTCAGAACAATGGTAATCGGATACCGTGATGAACTGGTGAACCGGCTTGGAAAGCTGGTCGCAATCAACAGCACGGAAGGACAGCCGGAAGAAGGCGCGCCGTTTGGGAAAGGTCCCAGAGATGCTCTGCATGCGGCACTCGGCATGCTGGAACAGGATGGGTTTAAAACCGTCAATCTGGATAACTACTGCGGTTATGCGGAGATCGGTGAAGGAAATGAACTCATCGGTGTGATCGGACATCTGGATGTCGTGCCGGCAAACCGGGAAGACGGCTGGGATACCGATCCGTTTGTGATGACGGAAAAGGACGGCATTCTCTACGGCCGCGGCGTCAATGATGATAAGGGCGCAGTGGTCGCCAGCATGATGGCACTCAAGGTTCTGCGGGATCTGAATGTGCCGTTAAACAAGCGGATCCGTCTGATCATGGGAACCAATGAGGAAACCGGATCACAGTGCCTGAAGTACTATGTGGATCATGAAGGACATGTCGACTACGGATTTACACCGGACGGTGATTTCCCCGGCGTGCATGGTGAA
>JAFOLE010000267.1 GCA_017419465.1 Solobacterium sp.
GCAATGCTATAATAGACGCGATTGTGGGAGGAAAGAAAACTATGGGACTGAAAGACAGCCTGCTGAAATTCGTAGCCCCGGTCGATGAAGACGAGGAATACGAAGAAGAGGAAGAATACGAAGAAGAAGCGAAGGCAGAGACAAAGCCCGTAAGCCAATATGAACAGACCCGTAACGCAAAGGTCCAGAAGGTTTCTGCGGACACCAAGATGGTTCTGTTCGAGCCGCGCAGCCTGGAAGAGGCGGAGGAAATCGCCCGTCATCTCAAGCAGCGCAAGGCAGCGGTCGTCAACCTGCATCGCCTGCAGAGAGAATATGCACAGCGTTCGATTGACTTCCTGAACGGCGTTATCTTCGCGCTGGACGGAACGATTCAGAAGATCGGACACAACGTGATTCTCTGCGCACCGAAATCCATCGGTGTTGACGGCGTCATTTCACTGGACAACGACGATGAATAATGATTCCTATGATGTGTCTGCCCGGCTGAAGGATCTGCAGAATCAGTCGGAGCGCAGATACATGCATACGGAATCAGGATTTCTGAACGAAGAGGAACTGGCGGAGGCATCCGTACATTTCCCGGAATCGGCGCTGATCCGCTATGACGGCGGATATCCCGGCGCACGGAAGAAAAAGGTCATCTTTCTCAGAGATGAGGAGGATGACTTTTCTGATATCGTATGCATCAGCGCAAAAGCCGACCAGCGGTTCCGCACGATCGGCCACCGGGATATTCTCGGCGCCATCATGCACCTGCAGGTGGACCGGCACAGCTTCGGGGACCTCTGGATCGATAACGACCGGATCTATCTTTATACGTCGCAGGCGATGGGAGAGTTTCTCTGTGATCACCTGATCCGGATTGCAAATCTTTCCGTATCATTTGAAATCATTCCGGAACATCCGTCGCAGGTATTCCGCACCCGGGAGTTTGAAGCGGTCGTAAGCAGCCCGCGGCTTGACTCGCTTGTGGCGGCACTGGCGAATGTAAGCCGGACGGAAGCACAGCGGATGATCCGTCAGGAGAAGGTTCAGGTGAATCACCGAACGCTTGTTAACACTGCTGAATTGTGCGATAATGATTCCACGATTTCGATTCGGGGAAGCGGAAGATTCACCTTTCGGGGAGTCATCCGGCATACCCGGAAAGATCGTGTCGTGGTTGGATTTTCACAGGATATTTAAAGGGAGGAGGCTGGTTCGATGACATCGCCAAGGCCGACATTTCGGGTCATGAAAAACGGCTATGACCGGTTTGCGGTCGATGATGCGGTTGAACGTTATGCCTCGAGAGTAGAACAGCTGGAACAGAAAATTTCGCTTTACCAGCAGCAGCTGGAAGAAGCCAATGCGCGGATCGCGCGGCTTCAGGCGGATTACCAGAATCTCGAAAGTTCCCTGGATGCCCAGAAACAGGCCGCGGAAAACATCGCAAGACTGTCACTGCGCGAGGCGAATGAAATCATTCAGACCGCCCAGCAGAATGCCGATGCGATTATACAGGAGAGCCTGATCACAGCCCGCCTGATTCTCACGGATCTCTCCAAACTGTACGGCGACGCCAATACGGTGAAGGCAAGTACACTGGAGAAACTGGAAGGTCTGATCAGAGAACTCGAAGCATTCAGCCTGCCGAAGATGCCAGATCTCAGGTGGCTGAAAGAAGCTGAACAGAAGATGATGCGCTGATTGAGGACGCGCCGTTCTGAACCAATGTGAAAGAGAGCCCGCATACCGGTGAAAGCGGGACTGAGGGACAGAAACGGACATCACCTCATGAGTATCCGCAGATCCTGCGTTAACGGATGAATGAAGTGCATGCGGAATATCCGCATGAACTAAGGTGGTACCGCGTGATGAGCGTCCTTAGAGAACAGGACGCTTTTTATATGCGAAAGGGAGACAGACTATGGACTACAAAAGCACACTGAACATGCCGGATACCGGATTTGAGATGCGCGGCAATCTGGCCAAAAAGGAACCCGGTATTCTCGCGGACTGGGAAAAGGCAGATCATTACAACAAAATTCTCGAACACCACAAGGGAGAGAAGGCGTATGTACTGCATGATGGCCCTCCGTATGCCAACGGCAACCTGCATGCAGGAACCGCGATGAACCGCTGCATCAAGGACTTCATCATCCGTTCCCATGCGATGAGCGGATTCTATACACCGTTCTTCCCGGGATGGGATACCCACGGCCTGCCGATTGAAAATGCAATTCAGAAGCTCGGTGTTGACCGCAAGTCCATGAGCCCGGCAGAATTCCGTTCGAAGTGCGAACAGTATGCGCATGAACAGATCAAGACCCAGATGGCGACCGAAAAGCGCCTCGGTCAGATTGCGGATTATGATCATCCCTATATCACGCTGAAGAAGGAATTTGAGGCGCGCCAGATCCGTGCATTTGAAAAGATGGCGCTTGACGGTCTGATCTTCCAGGGACTCAAGCCGATCTACTGGTCGCCGTTCAATGAGACTGCGATCGCGGACTCTGAAATTGTCTACCGCGATGTGACCGATGCGACGATCTATGTCGCGTTCCCGGTTGCGGACGGCAAAGGCATCCTCGACAGCGATGACTACTTTGTGATCTGGACCACCACGCCGTGGACCATCCCCAGCAACGAGGCAGTTTCCCTGAATCCGAACCTTACCTATGCGGAAGTGCAGACGGAAAAGGGCAAGCTGATCTTCCTGGAATCCATGACAGACAAACTGCTTGCGGAATTCAAACTGGAAAACAAGGGCGTGCTCCGCACCTTCAAGGGCGCAGAGCTCGAGAATATCACCTATCACCATGTCGTGCTTCCGAAGGAATGCCCGGTCATTCTCGGCGAGCATGTCACGGATGAAGACGGTACCGGATGCGTACACACCGCCGGCGGTCACGGTCTTGACGACTACTACGTCTGCCAGAAGTACGGCATCGATCCGATCTGCTCGGTCGATGAGAAGGGCTACATGAATGCGGAAGCCGGA
>JAFOLE010000008.1 GCA_017419465.1 Solobacterium sp.
CCGGATTGCCAAGCAGGTACAGCGTTCCCACGTGGATGTGGAACTCGACCCGATGCCCAATGATGAGCGCAAGGTCATCCACAAGGCGCTGAACGACTGGCACAACATCCGCACCGAATCCGAAGGCGAAGGCGCTGCCCGTCATCTGTGCATCAAGTATGTACCGGATGCGCCGAAAGAGGAAGCGGCCGAAGAACCGGCGGAAGAAGCTGCCGCAGAAGAATAAGGATTTCACAGAGCTGACAGAACCTGTCAGCTTTTTTATATCCCGGTATCTCATGCATGCAGTTCTTTCTCAGGGAAGATATAAAAAAAAACAGGCGTTTCCGCATGGAATCCTGTGATTCCTGCCGATGCGTCTGTTTTCATTTCATAATCATTGCCTTTGCGAGGGCCATCACTTCCCGCAGGATATTGTCCGGTTCATAGAACAGCAACGTTTTTGCGGGAATGCCGAAAACATCGGTATAGCCGCACTGTCCGGCAATCAGAATACTGCGGTAAATATGATAGCTGTTGGTCACAATGCCGACGGTTTTATTTTTTACTGCATATAAATGATCGGCGTTGATGAAGTTTTCCCGGGTCGATGTTGATTCCGTTTCCGTTTTGATCCGATCCTCAGAGATTCCCAGCTGAACCAGCCGCTGATGAAACGCCTCACCCTCCGAGGTTGCCTCATCACTGCCCTGTCCGCCGGTCACGACCGCGATCGTCTCCGGATGTGCCTTGAGATAGCCTGCGGCAGCCTCTGCGCGCCAGTTAAAGGCACGGGACGGTGTCTTACAGCCAAGGACCACAATGACATCCGCAGTGCGTTGTTTTCCCGCCTGGATGCACTTGTAATTCTTCACTTCCGCAAACAGGCAGGCCGCAGTTACGGAACCATATACCAGAAGATATAACACCAGGATTCCTGTACTTAACTTGTGGCTGTTCAACCAGATCAGGCCAAGGCCGAGAACCACCCAGACAATCCGATACCAGGCAAAGCTTTCCGTGAAGGAAAGGATCACCGCATAAACAATAAGCAGTGATCCGAGTCCGACTGTAAAGAATGTGCGAATCATTCCCACTCAATGCCCGCACCGGCAGCGGTGCAGACAGCCATGATGTATACTTCCTGACCATTGCAGGAACGGGACAGTCCGCTGACCTTTCCGTCAAGGCCAAGCAGGATCGGACCGTATACGTTGAAGTTGCCCATGCGTGCCGCAATCTTATAACCGATGTTGGCGCTCTGTACATCCGGGAAGAGGAAGGTATTGGCATAGCCGGCTACCTTCGAGTTCGGATATTTCAGCTTTGCGACATTCGGTGATACCGCCGCATCCATCTGCATCTCTCCCTCAATCAGTTCGGTCGGATAGGCTGCTTTTGCCCTGGCAGCCGCATTGTGCATCTTATCCACGGATTCGCCCTTGCCGGAACCGTTGGTGGAATAGCTGAGGAAGGCAACCTTCGGTTCGAGATGGAACTTCTTTGCGCAGCGGATGATATCGCCGCAGATTTCCACCAGCTGATCTTCCGTCGGATTGACGTTGATTGCGCAGTCACCCATGACCAGACGTGTATTTTCCCCGGTCGCGTTGGCGCGGTCCAGAATATAGCAGCCGCTGACGGTATGATTGTCGCCTTCCTTCTTCAGGATCTGGAGCGCCGGAAGTAAGGTATCATTTGCCGCATAGGTGGCGCCGGAAAGCATACTGTCCGCTTCTCCCATCTTCACCAGCATACAGCCGAAGTAATTGGGATGAAGAAGGACAACGCGTGCCTTGTCTTCCGTCATGTTCTTATGGGCGCGGATCTTTACAAACAGGTCAACCATCTCATCAAACCGCTCATAGTTCTGCGGATCGATGATCTTTGCGCCGCGGATGTTGTAGCCGGCTTCTTCTGCGGCCGCATAGATTTCCGCTTCCTTGCCGATCAGAATCGGAAACAGGAAGTTTGACGCAAGCAGACGGGATACCGCCTCCAGAACACGTGCATCACTGCCTTCCGGAAAGACGATGCTTTTCGGATCCTTGCGCAGCTTTGCCTCAAAGGTTTCAAGAATTGTCATCATAATGGGGGGTCCTCTTCTTCTGTTTATTTCAGCGTAATTTCCTTCAGAAATTCCTTAAAATGCCATTCCTGCGGCTCTGCCGGAAGAAATTCATACCAGCTCCGTTCCAGTTCACTCATACCGTTCCACCAGAGCTGATATCCGGACTCGGAATAATCCAGCCAGACGATTTCCGGATCTTCCACCGTTTTGCGGACAATGCGTCCGCCTTCCAGATAACTCTTAGCCTGTTCAAATACTTCTGCGTCCACGGTGCGGTCTGCGGTATGCGGACCGTTTTCATCATAGAATTCGCCGTCCAGCGTATACTCATCATCTTCCTTTAACAGGGTGATGTGGAAGTTGTCTTCCCGCATTTCCCCGGTTCCGCTCCACGAGATCAGGGTGATGTCTTCCGGTTTTACATCTTCTCCGAGAATCAGTTCCTTCTCCGCCGGAAAGCATTCTTCCGCCATGAAAGATTCACTCTCACCCTGCGCAATGACGGTTTCCCCGTCATAGGCGGTCACCTGAACCGCAACCGGACCGTAGTACTCATGTTCCTGCGCATACCAGGCAATATAATCGCCGGCACGGAAGGATTCCTGTTCGGTCGGTACATTACATACCATGTCTCCGGTCTTTCCGCCGTCAGAACCGGATACGGTATGGATCAGCACATCATAGTGCAGTTCTTTTTCTTCCGGTTTCTCCCAGGAGACCAGCGCAGTGCCGTACTCGTTTTCAATCCGGATGTTCATCGGTTTTACTTTGTTGTCTGTACTTGTACCTGTGCCTGTGCACGCTGCCGCGAAGACTGCCAGAACGGCCAAGACTGGTTTTTTCATAATTGTTTTTTGTCAGATTTTCTTCAGATAGACCTGAATCAGCTGTGTCGATGTCTCACCGCATTTTACGATCGGTTTTACAACACCGTCATAGTTGATCGCATTGGGGATAAATTCCGGCTCAAAGCAGACACCGGTATGCGGTGTATGTGCCTTTCCGCCCTTGCCGGTTCCGTTCAGGAAGTTGGAGGTATACATATGCATGCCCGGCAGGTTGGACCAGACGCGCATTTCCAGCTGCTTGCCCTGGCATACCGCAAACTCG
>JAFOLE010000268.1 GCA_017419465.1 Solobacterium sp.
CACGTATGAAGAATCGCTGGCGTCGGGAAGCACCGGATATTCTTGATGAGATCAAGGCGCCCGAACCTGCTTATATTCCGGACGGTCCGGTAAATCCGGCGCCGTCGGATCAGGAGAAACCGGCGGAACAGAAACGGCTTCGCCGTACGCAGCACAAGGAACTGGAAAATGAACAGCGCAGTGCATCAATGCCTGAAAGAAAGCCTGTGAAGGAAAATGCGGAATCCACCGCTCCGGTCAAACCGGAGAAGAAGGGGTTGAAAAGGCTGTTCCAGCGGAAGAATAACACGGCTTCTTCACAGAAGGAGTCTTCATCCTCTTCTGCAGCACCGGCAGCGTCCGAATCAAAACCCAAATCGGATGACAAGGGTTCGTTTATGAAGTCCATCGAAGAGATGGATACCGTAGAGTTTGAAGATGCGGTGATCGATCTCGAACATCGGGTTGTGAACCAGTACAATACCGCAGTTAAGGATCACGAAGTACGCAGAACACGAAGTCAGGCGGAAGAAATGATGCGGGAAGAAGCGGATGCTTCTGAGCTTTCCGCTGTACATGCAGAACAGCAGAACGAGAGACCGGTATCTTCTGAATCTGATCCGCAGGCACAGCCTGTACAGCATGAACGTAAACCAAGACGAATCCCGGAATCACCTGTAAAGGCACGTGAGCCAAAACAGCCGCAGCCATCTTCATCCTCGGCCTGGTCTTCTCCGATCGATGAGATGGAAACCGTCGGCATTACCGAAGCGGTAAGCAGGATCCAGGAGGCGGAGGCGGACAGATCGGTTAAGGAAGTACGTCGGAGCGCCGCGGGAAAGCGCGCAAAACAACGGATCCGCCGCCGCAGCTCAAAATGATGCGGATCGCGTAATGATCCGGCACAGATCATGTTGAAAAACCGCAGGACTGAGGATATAATCGCAATAAGCGATGAACGGAACAAGTATCGTGGATCTGCATTCTTAGAGAGAGTTTTCGGTCGGTGGAAGAAAACAGATGCATTTCACGGGAAGTCCTCCGGGAGCTGCTACTCCGAACGGTTCAGTAAGAGCAGCCGGGTTACGCACGTTATTGCGTCTTGAGAAGCAAGCAAGGTGGTACCACGCTTACAGCGTCCTTCGCATAGGACGTTTTCTTTTGTTTAAGGAGGAAAGAGACGATGAAAGAAAATCTTGCGCCGAAGTACGATCATACATCGGTTGAAACCGGCCGATATGATCAGTGGGTGGAAAAGGGATATTTTACAGCCGGCGATAAATCAAAGGATCCGTTTACCATTGTGATTCCGCCTCCCAATGTCACCGGCATTCTTCATATCGGACATGCCTGGGACAATACACTCCAGGACATCATTTCGCGTTACAAGCGCATGCAGGGATATGACATGCTGTATCTTCCGGGAATGGATCATGCGGGCATTGCGACACAGGCTCGTGTTGATGCACGTCTGAAGTCCGAAGGAATCTCCCGGTATGATATCGGCCGCGAAAAATTCCTTGAACGTGCCTGGGAGTGGAAAGCGGAATATGCCGCTACCATCCGCAAACAGTGGGCAAAGCTTGGAAACAGTCTGGACTATACACGCGAGCGTTTCACGATGGATGAAGGATTCAACGCTGCCGTTAATCATGTCTTTGTGACGCTCTACAACGAGGGTCTCATCTATCGCGGATGGCGGATCATCAATTGGGATCCGGAAGCACGTACGGCTCTTTCCAATATTGAAGTCAAATATCAGGACGACCCGGGCAAGATGTATTACATGAAATACCGTGTAGTTGAGACCGGAAGAGAATTTACGGTCGCGACAACACGTCCGGAAACCATGTTCGGTGATGTGTGCGTCGTTGTTAATCCGAAGGATGAACGGTTCCAGGATGTGATCGGAATGCATACGATCAATCCGGCCAACGGCGAAGAACTGCCGATCATCGGTGATGATTATGTTGATATTGAATTCGGAACCGGTGCGATGAAGTGCACTCCGGCACACGATCCCAACGACTTTGCGATTGCGGAACGTCACCATCTGCCGAAGCCGATCTGCATGAATGATGACGGAACAATGAACAGCCTTGCCGGCGAGTTTGAGGGAATGGACCGTTATGAATGCAGAGACGCGCTGATCAAGCGCATTGAAGCAGAGGGCAACCTGATCAAAATTGAAGACATCGTCCACAATGTCGGACACAGTGAACGGACCAACTGCGTGGTTGAGCCGTATCTTTCCCAGCAGTGGTTCGTCAAGATGAAGCCGCTTGCGGATGATGTTCTTGAACACCAGAAGAATCCGGACGAAAAGATCACGTTCTATCCAGAGCGGTTTGAGCGTGTATTTGAGCAGTGGCTTGAGAATATCGAAGACTGGTGCATCTCCCGTCAGCTGTGGTGGGGACACCGGATTCCTGCGTGGTATCACAAGGAGACCGGAGAAACCTATGTCGGCATGAGCGCTCCTGAAGATATTGAAAACTGGGTTCAGGATGAAGATGTTCTGGATACCTGGTTTTCTTCGGCACTCTGGCCGTTTGCGACACTTGGCTGGCCGGAAGAGACCGAAGATCTGAAACGGTATTATCCGACGTCCACTATGGTCACCGGATATGACATCATCTTCTTCTGGGTTGCACGTATGGCATTCCAGGCACGTCACTTCCTGCATGAGCGTCCGTTCAAGGATGTTCTGATTCACGGTCTGATTCGTGATGCACAAGGCAGAAAGATGTCTAAATCCCTCGGCAACGGTATCGATCCGATGGAAGTCATCGATCAGTATGGTGTTGATTCACTGCGTTTCTTCCTTTCCACCAACAGCACCCCGGGACAGGATATGCGTTACATTCCGGAGAAGGTGGAAGCTTCCTGGAACTTCATCAACAAGCTCTGGAATGCATCCCGCTTTGTCCTGATGAATCTGCCGGAAGGCATGACCAAGGATGATATCGATCTTTCCACGCTGTCCGCAAGTGATGCATGGATTCTGAACAAACTGAACCTGGTTCTGGATCAAGTCACGGAGAATATGGAAAAGTACGAATTCGCACTTGTCGGAAACGAACTGTATTCCTTTGTATGGGATGATTTCTGTTCCTGGTATATTGAGCTCTCGAAAGCAAGTCTGTCCAGTGATGACGAGGCAGTCCGCAAGGGTGCACAGTCGACTCTGCTGGTCATGCTGAGTGCAATTATCCGTATGCTTCATCCGTTCATGCCGTTTGTGACGGAAGAGATCTATCAGAAGCTTCCGCATGATAAGGAGAGCATCTGCCTCGAGACATGGCCTGAGAAACTTGCTGATCTTCCGGAGGCTGATATTGACGGAATGGATCGCCTGATCTCTGTCATTCAGAAGATCCGTGAAGTGAAGATGGCGAACGACCTGAAGCCGAGTGCTCCGCTTGATGTGGAGATCCGTGATCTTGACGGAAATGTTGTCCCGGTAAATGAAACACAGGCAATGATGCTTGAGCGTCTGGCAAAGGTTACCTGGAAGGATTCGCTGGAAGGAGACCTTTCGGTTCAGACCGTACGCGGCGGAACGATCTATATCCCGAGCTCACAGCTTATGGATGTAGAAGCAGAGCGTACCAAGATGAACGCAGAGCGTGAACGTCTTGAGAAAGAAGTTGCCCGCAGCCGCGGTATTCTCTCAAATCAGGGCTTCCTTGCGAAGGCTCCGAAACAGAAGATCGAAGCGGAACAGAAGAAGCTGGAAGACTATGAAAAACAGCTGAATGTTGTGCTCGCAAGATTGAAGGAATTAGCCTGATAGTATGTTATAATCCGATTGATGAGAACAATCTCGATTGATCATCCAAGACTTGAAATCAGCCATTGCATCAATGGCGGGTTTTAAGTCTTTTTGTATTTCAGAAAAAGAAGGGAGAATTATGAGCAAGGAGAAACAGAACAGACATCCTGTATTGAAAACCGTCGGCGCAGCCGCGGTAACCGGTGCTGCTGCCTACGGTACATATGCATGGTATGTATTTACGCAGGCATTCAATCCGGATAAGTCACGGTATCACCCGGACGGGCTTGCGCCGAACAGTGCCGAGATTGCAGCGTCGAATGACTGGCTCAACCGTTCCAGCCGGATGGATGACACACTCCGCAGTTATGACGATCTCACACTCCACGCAATGCGGATCGAGAATCATCCCGACAGCAAGAAGTGGATGATCCTGCTTCACGGATTCCATCGCTGTGCGTATGATCTTATTCCACTGATGATGGAAGCCGACAAACGGGGATTCAATCTTCTTGTCCCGGATCAGAGAGCAAGCGGACAGTCCGAAGGAATCTACACCGGACTTGGGTGGCCGGAGCATTATGATCTTCTTTCCTGGGTGAACTATCTCTGTGCACTTCGTCCCGATGCAGAGATTGCACTGTATGGAATTGATATGGGTGCCAATGCTGTTATGAATGCGGCAGGAGATTTTATCCCGGCAAACGTAAAGTGTGCAGTCGAAGAGGGCGGATATCTCGACATCAAGGAACAGCTGATCACAAGCGCTGAGTCTGTTTCCGGAATTCCGGTACGTCCGTTTATTCCTGCAGTTGATATGCTGGTCCGTCAGTTCCTGCACTTCAGCATGAATGACGTCTCCACACGGCGCCAGCTTGCCAACGCAAAGATTCCGATGCTATTCATGCATGGATGCGATGACGCGGTGGTTCCTGCAATCAATGCAGAGAGAGCACATTCCTGTGCGGCAGGGGAAAAGGAACTGATCCTGTTCCGCGCTACGGGATTTGGTGGATGCAGATACCACGAAGCGTATGCGGACACCATGTTCGAATTCATAAAAAAATATATCGATTGATCGTAAAAGCCTTTTGTTGTGCTGAATTTTATTGTTTAAACAGTTTCCCTGTTTTATAATTTTGAAAGTAGAAGACTACAGATAATAAAGAAAGGATGGCTGTATGGCTACAAAAAAGTACGTCTACAAATTTGAAGAAGGAAACGGCAAGATGCGTGAGCTGCTCGGCGGCAAGGGTGCAAACCTTGCGGAAATGAGCAACCTCGGAATGCCGGTTCCTCAGGGCTTCACAATTACTACCGAAGCATGCAATGCCTACTATGAAGATGGCAAAAAGATTTCGAAGGAAATCCAGAAGCAGATCGACACGCATGTTGCATGGCTTCAGAAAGAAACCGGAAAGAAACTCGGCGACAAGAAGAATCCGCTTCTTGTATCCGTACGTTCCGGTGCTCGTGCTTCCATGCCGGGTATGATGGATACAATCCTCAACCTCGGTATGAATGATGACGTTGTCGAAGTTGTAGCGGCTGCGACAGGAAACAAGCGGTTCGCTTATGACAGTTACCGCAGATTTGTTCAGATGTTCTCTGATGTTGTCATGGGACTGTCCAAGGCAAAGTTTGAAGAGATCATTGATGAGATCAAGGAAAAGAAGGGCGTTAAGCTCGACATCGATCTTGATGCGGATGACATGGTTGAACTCACCAAGAAGTTCAAGGCATTCTACAAGAAGAACCTGAAGGAAGACTTCCCGCAGGATCCGAAAGTTCAGCTGAACCGTGCCATCATGGCGGTATTCCGTTCCTGGATGAACGACCGTGCGATCTTCTATCGTAAGATGAACGATATTCCTGAGAGCTGGGGAACAGCAGTCAATGTTCAGTCGATGGTATTCGGCAACATGGGTGATGACTGCGGTACCGGCGTTGCATTCACACGTAACCCTGCAACAGGCGAAAACAAGCTGTTCGGTGAGTTCCTGATGAACGCTCAGGGTGAAGACGTTGTTGCGGGTATCCGTACACCGCAGCCGATTTCCGAACTTGCCAAGACAATTCCGGGCGCTTATAAGGACTTCGTCAAGATCTGCAAGAAGCTTGAGAAGCACTATCACGATATGCAGGACATGGAGTTCACCATTGAACACGGCAAACTCTTCATGCTCCAGACACGTAACGGTAAGCGTACCGCTGCAGCTGCTCTTAAGGTAGCTGTAGACATGGTCAAGGAAGGCCTTGTCACAAAAGATCAGGCACTCCTCATGGTTGAACCGAAGCAGCTCGATGACCTGCTCCATCCGCAGTTTGATGCGGCTGAGCTGAAGGCTGCGAAAGACCGCATTATCGCAAAGGGTCTTGCAGCTTCTCCGGGTGCTGCTTCCGGTCAGATCGTCTTCTCTGCTGAAGATGCAAAGAAGTGGGTCGATGCAGGAAAGAAAGTTGTTCTTGTCCGTCTTGAGACATCTCCGGAAGACATCGAAGGTATGCATGTTTCCGAAGGTATCCTCACCGTCCGCGGCGGTATGACCAGCCACGCTGCAGTCGTTGCCCGCGGTATGGGCGCATGCTGCGTATCCGGTGCAGGTGAAATCAAGGTTAACGAGGCGAAGAAGTTCTTTGAAGTCGGCGGAAAGAAATACAAGGAAGGCGATGTGATCTCCCTTGATGGTTCCACAGGCTGTGTCTATGAAGGCGCTGTAAAGACAGTTCCGGCTACCATTTCCGGAAACTTCAAGACATTCATGGATTGGGCTGATGCACGCCGCACACTCCAGATCCGTACAAATGCTGATACTCCGGAAGATGCTGCACGTGCAGTTTCCTTCGGTGCTGAAGGTATCGGACTTGTCCGTACAGAGCACATGTTCTTCAACAGTGCTGAACGTATCAAGGCAATCCGTATGCTCTGTGTTGCTCAGAATACTGAACAGCGCAAGAAGGCGCTTGATCTTCTTGAGCCGATGCAGCAGGAAGACTTCGAAGGTATCTTCGAGGCAATGGGCGGCCGTCCTGTGACAATCCGTCTCCTGGATCCGCCTCTGCATGAGTTCCTCCCGAAGACCGAAGCAGAAGCCAAGGATGTCGCAAAGGCACTTGGTATCACAATCAAGGATGTTGAAGCTGCTGCTTCCGCACTCCATGAATTCAACCCGATGATGGGTCACCGTGGCTGCCGTCTCGATGTTACCTATCCGGAAATCGGTGAGATGCAGGCTCGTGCCATCATCAAGGCTGCGATCAAGGTCAACAAGAAGCATCCGAGATGGAAGGTTGTTCCTGAAATCATGATTCCGCTTGTCGGTGAACCGAAGGAACTTGAGTATGTTGTCAAGATCGTCAGAGAGACTGCCGATGCAACAATCAAAGCTGCCAAGGCAACAAAGCAGACATACAAGGCAGGTACCATGATCGAGATTCCGCGTGCAGCTCTTCTCGCAGGTGAAATTGCTCAGACCGCTGAATTCTTCAGCTTCGGTACAAACGACCTCACACAGATGACATTCGGCTTCTCGCGTGATGACGCCGGCAAGTTCCTGGATGACTACTATTCCAAGCACATCTATGAGTCTGATCCGTTCGCTCATGTTGATACAAACGGTGTTGGTCAGCTGATTGCCATGGCTGCAAAGAACGGCCGTGCAACCCGTCCGGACATCCACCTTGGTGTCTGCGGCGAACACGGCGGTGACCCTGCATCCATCGAGTTCTTCCAGACAGTCGGACTGAACTATGTAAGCTGCTCGCCGTTCCGTGTACCTATCGCACGTCTTGCTGCTGCACAGGCTGCAATCAAGGTCGGCGCTCCTGTCAAGAAGGCTGCTGCCAAGAAGGCACCTGCTAAAAAAGCACCTGCGAAAAAGGCAAAAAAGAAGTAATCTATTAACTGTATCCTAATTGGCTGATGCCTTTTGTGGATAGAAGGAGGCAAGAAAGGAGGATATCTCATGGCTGAAAAGAAGGTTGTTAAGAAAGCTGAAGCTAAGAAGCCGGCTGTAAAGAAGGCTGCTGCTAAGAAAGCTGAACCGAAGAAAGCTGTTGCTGCTAAGAAGCCGGCTGTAAAGAAGGCCGCTGCTGCAAAGAAGACAGCTGCTAAGAAAGCTGCTGCTCCTGCGAAGAAGACAGTTGCTAAGAAGGCTGCTGCTCCTGCAAAGAAGACAGTTGCCAAGAAGGCTGCTGCTCCTGCAAAGAAGACAGTTGCCAAGAAGGCTGCTCCTGCAAAGAAGACAGTCGCTAAGAAGGCTGCTGCTCCTGCAAAGAAGACAGCTGCTA